>JAUXUZ010000437.1 GCA_030680655.1 Phycisphaerales bacterium | reverse complement strand
CCCCCGGATCGACCTTGCCCCCCGGCCCGATGAGCGGATCGCCCCCCCGCGATTCGTTCCTGCTCACGTTTCTCCGCTTGCGGTGCGCCATGCGTCGGTTCTCACCGCAGTCCTCCCCAGCATTGCAGGTCCAGCCAACGCTCAGGGCTGCTTGGGCTCGTCCTTCTTCTCGGGCGCTGCGGGGGCGGGCGCGGGCTCGGCCGGCTTCGCCGGGTCGGCCGCCGGTGCGGCGGGCGTGATCGGCGTTGACGGCAGCGTTCCGCCACCCCCTGCCGGCACCGTGATCGTCGTTGGGAACGATGAGCCCGGCAGGCCGCCCGACCCAAGGTCCCCGATGGGAGACAACAGCGACCCGATCGGCAACTGCGGCGACGGCTGCACCGGTGCAACGGGGGCGGGCTTGTCCCAAGACATCACCATCGAGTCCGGCAGCAGCGCCGTCGGCACGATGAACTTGTCAACCGACTCGAGACGTGCTTTGGCCAGCGCCGCGTACTCGGGGAACTCTGCCGCCTCGGCGAGCTCCTGGGCACGCTTGTACGCGGCCTTTGCTTCCTCGGCCTTGCCCGACGTCTCGGCGATCGCCGCTAGGCCCATCAGGCCCGTCAGCGTGAACGTCGCCTTCGCCTTGCTGCCGCTGGTCTGATCGACCACGATCTGGTACTGGGTCCGGGCCTTCTCGAGAAACTCCTTCTTGCCCTCGGGGGTGAGATAGTCGTCCTGGTTGGTCACCTCGCGGGTGCGCGCGTCGAGCGAGCCTGGCCGATACCCCAGCAGCGCGCTGGAGCGCCACTGCTCGGCCGCCGCGAGGCGGGCCATGATCGGCACCGCGCCCTGGCCCTGGTTGTCCTCGGCGATGCGCACCAGCACCTCCGGGTTCACATCGCCGGTCGTCCCCGCGGCCATCGCCTGATCGACGTCGCCGAATGCGACGCCCGCCTTGGCCTCTTTGTTCTCGCGGTACTTCTGCAGGCCCCAGAACGCCATCGCCGCCGCCGCGATGACCAGCATGACCGTCGAGCCCCACTTGCGCAGGAAGTCAACGAACTCGACGTTGTAACGGGCATCCTCAAGGCCGGCACCGACCTTGATCTGCCGCTGACGCTTGTCGAGCCCACCCTTGTTGTTCTGTTCGGCCATAGGGGGTGAGTTTAGGAGCCCGATCGGCCCGTCGCCCAGAACCGCCACGGCCCGCCATCTTCGAGGTACCGGCGCGGCACCACCGCCTCCCGGACCAATTCCACCAGCCGCTCGAGCCCATCGCCGCCTGCCCCGGCCGCTTCCGTCCCCCTCACGCTCACCGACACGCTCACGCCTGCGACAAGCCCCAGGTCAGACCGCAGCCCCACCCGCACCACCACGCACCCCTCAGCCACGGCCGGCACCGCCGCCAACGCTCCCCCCGCGCTGGCATCGCTGCAGACCAGCAGCACATCCGCCCGCGCGGCGACCGCCCGGGCAAGCCGCTGCGCCTCACGCTGGATGTCCGCATCTTCCCGCCCTCCTCCCCCCTTTGCGTCATCCAGCCCCGGTGTATCGACCCACCGCACTACCACACCCGCCAGGTCGATCAGCGCCCCGATGTGGTCGCGGGTGGTGCCCGGCTCATCGGCCACGACCGCCACGCCCCGCCCCGCCAGAGCGTTGAGCAACGACGACTTGCCGATGTTCGGTGGCCCAACCGCCACCACCAGCGCCGGCTCGATCAACCGCCCCAGCGCCCCGCAGCGATGCGCATCATCGGCCATGCCCGTCTCATCGCCTCCCCCCGCCGAAGCCGCCCTCCACCGCCGCGGCTGGTCGAGCAGCAGGTCGACCGCCGCGGGGCTCTGCGACCGCGCCAGCGCGTCGAGCATCCGCGCCTCGACCTCATCGGTCGCCTCGGTGTACTCAGCGGCTTCCGCGGAGCTTTCCGCCCGGTGCCCGACCCCTGCCGCAGCCAGCGCGTTCATAAACCCTTCGACAACCGCGCGCCCGCCGTGGGTCATCACCGTGGCGCGGTCCACCGTCCACCGCGCGACCACCGCATCATCCTTCACCGAAGCCGCTTCTGTGCTTCCCCGCAACGGCACCGATCGCTGCCGCACCTGTCCGACGCCGACCGCCGCAACGCCCAGCGCGGCCAACGCTGCATCCAGATCGCCCCCTAACTCAACGCACGCGATAGCGCCGGAAGCCCCCGCACCGCCCGCGCTCACCCAACTCCATGCTTGCTCCATGCGTGCAATAGAAGCCCGCCCAGCCAGTTCGGGCGGTGAAGTGCCGACAAAGCGGCGTCTATCGGGAAGGTCTGGACCGTAACGATGCAACCGCAAAGGCCGGAATTGAAAAGGCCCCGGGCGCATTAGCCCGGGGCCTTGTTCTCTGTTCACTTTGCCACTCGACCACACGACCACTCTCCCGCCTCAGGCCCCGCCTTACGGGCAGCCGGCGAAGTACAGATCAATGAAGGCGACGAAGTCGTTGTTGTTCAGCAGGCCGTCGTGCCCGGCGCCTCCGCCCTGTACGCCAAGGTCTGCGCGCAGGTCGCCGGTGAAGAAGAAGTCGATGAAGACGACGAAGTCGTTGTTGTTGAGCAGACCGTCCTGGCCGGGGGTGCCGCCCTGGACGCCCAGGTCCGCGGGGCAGCCGGGCGGGAACTCCATGTCAACGCTGCTGATGACGATGTCGCTGAGGCTGGTTCCGGTGAACATGACCTCGTTGATCGGCTCGACGACGCGCGTGATGCTGAAGGGGTTGAAGGTGACCCTGCTGGCGACCACGGGCGAGCCGCCCGGGAGCGTGATGGTGTAGCAAGCGTTGCCGATGCCCGGCAGCGTCAGGAAGCACTCGTTGCCGTGGTTCCCGAACGTGGGCATCTGCTGCGTGTTGCAGTAGCCGACGGTGATCGGGTCGTTGGGCCCGACGACGGCCGTCTGGACCACAAAGCCGCTGGCGTTCAGCACACGCACGACGGTCGAGGGGCTGCCGAACCCGCTGGAGTCGCAGGTGAACACCTCGGCGTACTGGGCGGGCGTGTTAGAAGACGACGGCTGTGAGTGCAGTTTCAACACGGTCACATGACCGTCCTGCGGGTGGACGCTGCCGAACGAGACGCTCATCGTGCCCAGGACCGGCGGGCCGCCCGTCTCGCCCCAGCTGCCGCAGCCGGCGATGGCGAAGTCGGTCTGGCTGGGGATGTCGCCGTTTTCAAAGTGGGCACGGAGACGCACGCCGTCCCCACCCGTCGAGCCGATGTTGCTCACGACCAGTTCCTGCGTGTCCCACGGGCACGGGTAGATGCTGGCGCAGCGCTCGCTGACGACCGCGGCCCCGGTGCCCAGCGCACCCAGGAAGCGGTCGGGCGGCGGGTAGTTGCTGCCCGATGCGGCGCGGAGACGCTCGGGCGAGCGGATGCCGATCTGCGTCATGCTGTGCCCGGTGATGTCGAGCGAAGCGAGGCGTGAATCAACCGCAACACCGGGCGGGTAGAGCGCGGTGCAGCGGATGGCGTGGACGCCCGGAACCGGCGTGGCGGTAAGGCCCGAGACCGTGACGGAGCGCTTGCCGGCGATGTCGAAGAAGCCCTCATGAGCCGAGCGGACGATGGCCAAGTAGGTCTTGTTCAGCGTCGCACTTGCACCCTCGGCGGTGTCGAGCCACGTGGCCACAGCGCCGGGAACGGTGACGCGTGCGAGTTCCGCGCCGCTGGCGCTGGTCAGGACCACCTCAACCGCGACGGCCCCTGTGCCCGAGGCATCGAACGTCTCGGTCATCGCGCCGCCAGTATCAACGCGGTGGAGCGTCGTGGTCGCTGAGGTTGAGCCGTCCCATGCCTGGTGCTTGATGCGGATGCGCGGCCCACCGCACGGGCTTGCCCCTGCGAAGAGGTCGCCCACGGGCAGGATGACCTGCCCGCCGTTGCCGGTGTCAAAGTGCACCCGCGCGCCGTCGTCGCCGGTGCAGCTGAGGCTGGAAACGTCGACACCGTCGGTGGTGGGTGTGAGCACCGCGCCGCCGAGCGAACTGACCGACACGCCACCGGAGGTGACGGCGGCCCGGAAGGAAACAGATGTGTCCGAGTTACGGACGCACTTGACTTCCTTCTTCACGGAATCGAGGGGGCCGGCGGGAGCGCCGGGGCTGACGGGCGTGCAGCGGAGCTTCGCGACGCCCGAAACGGGCGTGCCATCGGGCAGGACGCACTGGCCCGTCGAAGCGAACGGCGAGACCGTGCCACGCCCGGAGGCGTCGCAGGTGCCGACGTAGGTCAGGTGCCCATCGGCAACCGCTGCCGCGCACATCACCTCAGCGCCGTTGCTGGCGACGGCCGAGGCGAGCACCGCGCCCGTATCGCTCAGGCACTCAATAAGGCATTGCGACGACAGACGCTCGGAAGCGTCGAACGAAACGAAGGCCTGGCCCGTCGTGGGGTCGGGAACGATCGCGATCTTCAGCACGGTCACGTGACCGGGAAGGCCGTCGCGCCGCGCGGCGAGGAAGCTGGTCGTGCTGCTGGGCCCGCCCTCGGGCGCGGGGACTGACAGGCAGTCCATCTTTGAACTGCAGAAGATCTCCGCCGCGGGCTCGCTTGGCGTGAACGTCACTCCGTCTTGACCGTTCGAACCGACGTTCATGAGGCAGACGGCCTCGCCCGTGGCGTCGCACGGGGCGACGTAGGCGCAGACCGGGAAGGCGTGCACCTGGCCAAACGGCGTGGCCGTGACCGTGCGCGGCCCGCTCGAAGAGGGCGGCGAGGTGCTGGCGGCGGTACGCAGCGTCATCTTGGCCTCGCTGACCTTCATCGACGAGACACCGCCGATGCCCAGGTCCATCGAAGCCAAAGCCCTGGTGCCGTCACCGGGGCACGGCGCGGTGATGCAGACGATGCGCGTAAACGAGACCGACGATGCGCCGGTGATCGGCGATGAGCCCAGGCCCGTGACGGTGAACGGCGCGATGCGAGCGCCCTTGTTGGTCGCCAGGTCCCAGCCGTCAGCGCTGCAGGCCATCGACCAGTTGGGTGATCCGCCGGGGGGCGGGGGCCCGCCGCAGCAGGTGGTGTCGATCGCGCAGGCGACCTGCGGACCGGCGACGCTGCCCTCAGCCAGGACCGCGCCGATGTTGTCACGCACGACGTACCGCACGCTCACCGCGCCCTGCGCGGAGAAATCGCACACCACATCGCCGTGCCCGTTGCCGGCGCCGGTGATCCGGTGGTTGCCGTAGGTCAGCCCATCCCAGCCCTTGGTGCGGAAGCGGACTCTCGCTCCTGTGGTGGAGAGGCACGAATCGAGATCGATATCACACGAGACGGCGTTCTTGGTGCCGTAGATGAGCGAGACGCCGCTGACAGGCTCGCCGGTGGGCGAGAGGGGTGCGATGTTTGAGAGCGTCGCCGTGGCGGAGCCGCCCGGTGAACCAGTCACTGTGAGTGTGGCGGATTTGGCGAGCAGAGGGATGCCGCCGTCATAGAGCGGGTTCACGCACTCGACCATACGCACCTGCGCATCAGCCACGTTCGTGCCCGAGACGCTCAGCGACGAGCAGCCGACGCCGATGCGGGGCGATGTGGGCCGGAACTCGATCCGGGCCACACCGCTGACGGGCGGCCTTCCGGGGAGCGTGCAGGTGGCCGAGCCGGTCGGGCTGCACGCGACGATGCAGGTGTCTGTCGGGTCGACGGTGACCACCGGTGCCACGGCAGCGAACGAACAGAAGATGTCATCAAAGTCAACGACGAACCCTGTCGCCAGGACAGCGCCGGTAGCGCT
>JAUXUZ010000435.1 GCA_030680655.1 Phycisphaerales bacterium | reverse complement strand
GCCCCGGCAGCGCGCCCCGATGAAGACCCGTTCATCGACGCGCTGAGCGCCCAACTCACGCGGTACGTCGAGTCGGGTGTCGGCCTCGCCGGGCAGGTCGATTTCTCCGCAACACTCGCGCTGTGCCAGGCGGCGCTGCTCAGCGCCCGCACCGGAGAGGCTGAGTCCCCCGCCACCATGCTCAGGCTGGCGGGCTACTGACCGCACGCGCCCCCGCCCCCCGCCCACGCCATGGCCACCTACCTGCTCAAGACCGAGCCCTCAACATACAGCTTCGCCGACCTCGTTCGCCAGAAGCGGGCAACGTGGGACGGCATCGCGAACGCCGCCGCGCTGATCCACCTGCGCAACATCAAGCGTGGCGACGACCTGCTCATCTACCACACCGGCGACGACAAGGCGGTCGTCGGCCTCGCCCGCGCCGCCAGCGATGCCTACGCCGATCCCAAGAACCCCGGCCAAACGCCCCAGGGCCTCCCCCGGCACGCCGTCGTGGACATTTCCGCGGTGAAGGCCGCGCAGTCTCCGCTCACGCTCGCGGCGATCAAGGCCGACAAGCGGTTCGCCGAGTTCGCGCTCGTGCGCATCTCGCGCCTGAGCGTGATGCCCGTGCCATCGGCGATCGACGCCGCGATCAGAGCGCTCGCCGGGCTCTAACCACGCGCCGATCAGCCGTTGGAGCACCCCGCGAAGAACGCGTCGATGAAGACGATGAAGTCGTTGTTGTTCAACGCCCCGTCGCGACCGTAGACGCCGCCGGTTGCGCCGATATCCGCAACACCCATGTCGCCCGCGAAGAACCGGTCGATGAACACGATGAAGTCGTTGTTGTCGAACGCTCCGTCGCTCGCGAACACGCCGCCGGTGCTGCCGATGTCCGCAAGGCAGATCGACACCGTCAGCGACAGCGCGCTCGACGGCCCCAGGAGCGATTCACGCGTGCGGAAGATCGGGTAGCTCACCGGGCCGGCGCCGAACGCCGTGGCCGACTGCAAGCCGCTGGCGATCAGGTTCAACTTGCCACCCGACAGCGCGCCCTGGAGGTACCCGCGCGTGCCCGGCGCTGCCGCGTTCATCCCAAACCGCATTGTCGCCCCGTCGACCACGGTCTCGCCCGCGCTCATCGCGGCCCCGCCCGCGGCAAAGGCCGCAGCGGTGGCGAGCGGCTCGGGCTGGAAGCGGTCGGTCACGTTGTTCGAGACGTCGCGTGCTGCGCCACCCGCGCCGCCGAAGTCGATCGGGTAAGCGTTGCGCGTGCGAGGCGCCGGCGCGGGCGGACCGAACGGCGAGTTCTCCGCCCACGTCGCGGCGCTGAAGCCGCCGCGGTACGCGACCGCGAACAAGTCCACGCTGCGCCCCGCGTCGGGGTCGTCGGTCCGCTCCGGGTCGGCCGCTCGCGGCGGTGTCGCGCCGGCATCGCCCGCGTCAAAGTAGCTCGAAACAGGGTCCGGCGTCGGGTCGTAGACAAAGCTCGCCGTCGCGTCGGCAACGACCATGGTCGTGCTCACGGCCGCGGTTGACACCCGGTACTGGAACGGCGCAAAGCCAGCCGGCACCTGGGCCGCCGTGTTGAACCCGATCAGGAACTCCGCGTCGCGGTCATCGAACGTTGTGTAGCCGCTGTAGAGCGTCGTGTAAGTCGGGGCGCTGCTGCGCGTGCCCGAGAAGTCGCCGTACGGGTACATCCACCGATCAAGCGACGGCGGCATGCCGACGACGGTGTAGACCTGGCTGGCGCTGGCATGTCCCGCCCCGCCCGCGACGGCACAAAGGAGAGTGGAAAGACGCAAGAACGAGTGGAGTTGAACGGTCATGATGATTCCCTTTGTCACCGGGCCGATCCAAGGGGACGGGCGGTGCGTATAGTGGATAGGCTTGTCGAGAAATATATACGAGAGCGGCACCTAGAGTGTTCCAGATGCGCCCCAGCACGCCCCACGATATTCACGCCAATACGGTGTTTCAGGCGGGTAAAACCCCCCGGTCATGCCCCCTCACCCTCCAGCGCTGCGCGGCCTTCACGCTGATCGAACTCCTGGTGGTGCTGGTGGTGATCACCCTGCTCCTGGCCCTGATCTGCCCGGCCTTGGGCCGCGCCCGCACCATCGCGCGCCAGACGCGTGAGCTCTCCACCGGCTCGCAGCTCATGCGGGCGACGCTGATATACGCGACCGATGCGCGAGGAGCAGTCCTCCCGGGGTACGCACCAGCGAGTTGGGTCAGCAACGGGTCCGTGCGCGACGAGACCGGCACCGCGGTGCTCGGCCAGGCCGGCCGCCGCTACCCGTGGCGCATCGCGCCATACCTCGACTACACCTTCGCAGGCCTCTACGACGACCGCAAGCTCCTGGAGCGCTACGCCGCCCGCCCCGACTACCAGTACGTCGTCAGCCTCTCGCCGTCGATGGGCATCAACGCCGACTTCATCGGCGGCAATGACGACAACGGCATCGCCTTCAACCAGGCCGGCCTGCGCATCTACGGCAAGTTCTACGTTCAACGCATCGACGACGCCGCACGCCCCGGCTCGCTTATCGTCTTCGGCTCAGCCCGAGGCGTAGACCCCGACGGCGGCACCGTCGCGGGCTTTCACCGCATCGAGGCCCCATCGTTTACGACCGCTCGCTGGTCAAGCGCCAAGTTGACCGAATCGAGCCAGCCCTACGAACACGGCAACATCCACCCGAGGTTTGCGGGGTTGACCGTGGTGAGCTTCCTCGACGGTCACGGCGACGCCAAAGCACTCGACGAGCTCCGCGACATGCGGCTTTGGGCTGACAAGGCGACGGCCACCGATTGGGTGTTGACACCCCAAACACCTTGATTGCCGGGCCAAACCAGCGAATTCTCTCTTCTGGCGGGATGGGCACCTAAACAGACGTTGTTTGTTAGGGTCAACCTGCCATTGACATACGCCATTTATCATGTACACTTCATTCCAGTGCACCCCCGTGCACGGGGCCGCGCGTTCTGCAGCAGCCCTAAACAGCGGCTCATCCTGCGGTGGGCGTCAGCCTGTTTCTCGAAGGTCCCTCGTGTGGTACTTGGAGTCCTAGGCATGAAGAGCATCGGAACGAACCGTGGTTGGCGTGGCTTCACGCTGATCGAGTTGCTCGTGGTGATCGCGATCATCGCGCTGCTGGTGGCGATCCTCCTGCCGGCCTTGTCCCGCGCCCGCGCGGTTGCGAGAATGACCCGCGAACTCGCCGCCGGCAAGCAGTGGCAGACCGCGTCGATGAACTACGCGACCGACAACAAGGACAACGTCATCCCCGGCGGTCCGGCCTGGTACTGGGTGCACCAGGACTGGGGCACACCGTCGTCGTTTACGATGCGCCCCGCAGACCCGTACGTCGCGGGCTCAACCGCCATGGGCGGTTCGTGCGTCAAGCCCTACACGATGCACCTGGTTCACTACACCAACCTCCCGGTGTCGGCGATCAACATTGATTCGGCTACCTACGAGAACTTTGCGGGTCGTCCTCGCCAGGGCGGCAACATCGATTCCACCGGCGCTGCAAACCACGACACTACACAGGCCCAAACCGCTTTCAGCTACCACCCCACCTTCGGCGTCAACGGCGTGTTCGTCGGCGGCTCCTACCGTCAGGGCGCCTACCAGGGCAACGGCCGCCCGATCGGCAACGGCTTCTGCTGGCAGACCACTAACCCCGCAGCGGGCCACTTCTACATCCGCAAGTACTCCGACACAAGGCGGCCAGCCGAGCTGATCCAGTTCGGTTCCGCCCGTGGTGCCGACATCAAGGACATCGGCTGGAACAGCTGGCTCGCCAACAGCCCGAATCCTACCGGCGCAGCGAAGGTTGTCCCCGGCTACTCGATCATTACCCCGCCCAACGTCGGCAACACACTCCGCGCCCGGTTCGCAGGCTCGGCGGGCGCTGCGTGGACCGCGAGCAACAAGTACCTCAAGAGCTCGCTGCCCAGCGCGTACGGCCAGATGGACTTCCGTCACCTCGATCAGGCGATCGTCACGTTCGTTGACGGTCACGCAAACACGAGCAACATCGAAGACCTGCGTGACGCACGCAAGTGGGCCGACAGTGCCTGGCACAAGGACTGGGAGTGGCGCATGCCCGGTACGCCGCAGTGGACCGCCCCGTGATCGTGCCTGATCCAACGTCCTACAATTGACCCGACCAACCCGGACGTCTTAGACGATGTCCGGGTTCTTTTTTGGAGCACCATGGCCAGGCCGAGAAAGAAGCAATCCGTCGACACCAAGACCGCGGTCATCGGGGGCATCGCGGCCTTGATCATCGCTTCTTCTATCCTCTGGATGGTCTTTATCAACACGGAGCCGGCCGGCGAGCCTCGCCCGCCGGAAACGGATGTCACCAGGGCCGTCTCCGCCGCCTGGCCCAGCATCGAGCCGATGACCAGGGACCTGCTGAACGCCCAGATCATGCCAAGCGACGATGGAAAAGCAGTCGTGCTTAAGGGTCGAGTCCGCTCACAGGCCGTTATCGACCGCGTAAAAGCGATCTTCGATGCCTATCAACCGCCAGTCGAGTTCCGCAGCGAAGCAACGATCGGAAACTGAGTTCGGGCCTCCTGAGCGCTCGATAGGGTGCTGAGCATGGGTGCGAACACGCCGGAGGGTGCGTACGCCGTCTCCAATGACCGGTTTCGCCGTGCGATTCGTCTCATGCCTTGCCAGGTACGGGCGCCGCTGGCGTTCACGTACACTCGATCGCGTCGCCAAATGCCCGGCGGTGCGCGTGTGTGAGAGGGCATGGCCATCCACGCGCAGAACAGTCAAACCCACTTTCCAGGTCGTGGAAGCCGCAGTGTCCGGGGCATGCAACGCGGCCGCAGCCAATGGTCCAAGTGCGTGAAAGAGTCTTTAGACTAAGGGGTATTTCATCTTTGGAATTCGCTTGTCCCAATCGCGTTCTTCCGATAGTCTTTGCGTAACGGCAGCGATCAAGCGCGTTGCCGTCGGGGGTACACCGGGGTTCTCTCGGTGGTTCAAGGCGTTCCGTTCAGGTCCGTCCTTCCGCATCGGCACTCGTCAGGAGAATTCGGTATGGCAACTCAGCAAGGCAATCGAGTCCGCGGCTTCACGCTCATCGAGCTGCTCGTGGTCATCGCGATCATCGCGCTGCTGGTCGCGATCCTCTTGCCGGCGCTGTCGCAGGCACGCAAAGTCGCCAACCTCACACGAGAGCTCGCAGCCGGTCACGACTTCATGAACGCCCAGGCGATGTACTCCGCCGAGAATAAGGACCGGATCATGCCGGCCGGTCTCGCGTGGAACTGGGCGCACCATTGGGGCCCGCCGCGCCTGTGGATGACCCCCAACGACTACTACAACAACCACCCGTCGGTCTACCTTGAAGGCGGCGCGGTCAAGGTCTGGACATGGGTGTTCTACGCGGGCACGGGCATTTCGCCCTACGGCATCCAGATCGATCCGCGCACGTACGAGAACTTTAATAACCGACCGGTGAGTGTGGGGAATCCGCCAGCCAACGGCCAGATCGGGATCGATGCCCCGGTGTCCAGCCGGCAGGCGGCCTTCGCCGCTCACCCGACGTTCGGCATGAACGGTGCGTACGTAGGCGGTGCCTACCGCTTCGGCGCGTTCCTGGGGACAAACGGCACTGAGACTCTGGCCAGACCTCACTACATCGCCAAGTGGTCCGAGCCGCGCAACCCCTCGAACCTGATTTTCGCTGCGTCTGCCCGAGGCGGAGACATCAGCGGCGGCGGTGCCTACTGGAACTGGTGGGGTGCGCCTGCGAACTCCGGAACGATCCGGCCCGGCAACCCCTTCGTCATGGCCCCCAGCCCCGGCCCGGGCTACGCCAGCGGTTGGGGTATCTGGAACCAGAACAACAAGTTCAACCCGCTCGCTGTCCCCAGCACCTGGGGCATGATGGACTTCCGCCACATCAGCAAGGCCGTGGTGAACTACATGGACGGGCACACCATCGCCGAGGGCATCGAAGACCTGCGCGACATGCGCAAGTGGTCCAACTGGGCACCAACGGCCACCTGGACGTTCGTCCCCCGCTAGAGCATTCCTCCCGGTTGCTTCACCACGCTCGCCAGTACAATACTGGCGAGCGTTTTTCGTAAAGGAGCCTCCCGTTGCAGCGCAGCCAAGCCCGCATTGATGCCGACAGATCCGCCCTCCGCTCACGATTGGTGAAGGGGGGCATCGCGGCCACCATCATCGTTCTGAGCGTGGGGTTCGTCACGTGGAGGTTCTGGCCGACGCCCGCGGTCGTCATCCCGAAACCCCAGGATCAAGTCACAGAGTGGGAAGCAGCCTTCGCGCACGTGAACCTCGAAGAGTCCGCCAAACTCAGTCCGATCTACAAGCTCTTCGGCGATATCGCCGTGTTCCCATCTGAGGACCGCCAGGCGATCGTCGTTAAGGGAAACGTCTCGTCCTACGCCGAGCTCAACGTGCTCAAGGCCGAACTCGGCAAGGTGCAGCCCGCGGTGCCGCTCCAGTGGGAGGTCACCGTCGGCAAGTAGGGCCGCGCACCTACCCTCGCCGACCATGGCCGACTTCGTTTCCAGGCTCTCCAACCGCGGCATGCTCCACCAGTGCACCGATGAGGCGGCGCTCCGCGCGCACCTGGCCTCCGGGACGCGCAAGGCCTACGTCGGCTACGACCCCACCGCCGACAGCCTCACCATCGGCAACCTCGTCACCATCATGCTCCTGCGCCACTGGCAAGAGAGCGGCCACACACCCGTCGTGCTCGTCGGCGGCGGGACGGGCCTGATCGGTGACCCCAGCGGCAAGAGCGCCGAGCGCGAGCTGCTGACCCAGGAGCGCGTACGGTCGAACGTCGAGAGCCAGAAGCGCATCTTCTCACGCCTGCTTGACTTCGACGGCCCGCGCGCCGCGACGATGACCAACAACGCCGACTGGCTCACCAACCTTGGGTACATCCAGGTCCTCCGTGACGTCGGCAAGCACTTCTCCGTCAACCAGATGGTGCAGCGTGACAGCGTGAAGAAGCGCCTCGAGGAGCGCGAGCACGGCATCTCCTACACAGAGTTCTCCTACATGATCCTGCAGGCGTACGACTACCTGCACCTCTTCCGCTCGATGGGCGTGACCGTCCAGATGGGCGGCAGCGACCAATGGGGCAACATCGTCAGCGGCGCCGACTTGATCCGGCGCGACCTGCACGCCCACCCCGGCGCAGCGCCGACCGCCGAGCACGCGGCCTTCGCCATCACCACGCCCCTGGTCACCAAGGCCGACGGCGGCAAGTTCGGCAAGACCGAGTCCGGCGCTGTGTGGCTCACAGCCGAGCGCACCAGCCCCTACGCCTACTACCAGTTCTGGCTCAACGCCGCCGACGCC
>JAUXUZ010000425.1 GCA_030680655.1 Phycisphaerales bacterium | reverse complement strand
GGCGGAGCAGATGGTGCGCTGGGGCGTGACCGCCGACGACCTGGATGTGGTCGCGCGTGAGAACCTGGCGGAGGCGAGCCGGGAGCTTGAGCTGCAGGTGGTGTCGAGCAAGGAGGGTGGGCGGGCGATCGTGATCGCGCAGCAGGACGGGTACGACGCGGCGCGGCTGCTGCTTGACCCGCTCTACCACAAGCTGGGGTCGCGGCTGGGGGGCAACTTCTACGTCGCGACGCCGGCGCGCGACATGTTCGTGGCGATCTCGATGGGGCCGGACGTGTTCGTTGAGCGTCTCGCGGCGCGGGTGCGTGAGGACTACAAGCGGCTGCCGTACCCGATCAGCCCGGAGTTCTTCCTGGTGACGCGTGACGGTGTGGCGGGGACGATGCCGGAACTGCCCGAGAGCGAGGCGGCCTGATCCGTAGCCCTGCGCGGGGCCCCCAGGGCCAAGGCGCGTGAGGGGCGGTGGCGCAGTTATGATGCCGCATGTGGAAGCTGCTGATGCCGCTGGCGGTGCTGCTGGCGATTGTGCTTGGTGTGCTGGCGGTTGACAAGCCGCGGAAGCGTGCCGATGTGGTCGTGCTCAACGGCGGTGACGCGAGCACGCTGGACGTGACGCGGGTGAGCTGGCAGCAGGACAACCGGATCGTGAGCTCGCTGTGGGAGGGGCTGGTCCGCAACGACGTGTTCGACCCCGCGTTTGGAAAGATCCCCGGGATGGCCGAGCGGTGGGAAGTCGCCGCCGACGGCAAGACGTGGACGTTCCACATCCGGGCGGACTCTGCGTGGAGCAACGGCGCTCCGGTGACGGCCGGTGACTTTGTCTTCTCGTGGCAGCGCGGGCTGCTGCCAGACACGCCCAGCGACTACCAGGGGCAGTTGCAACTGATCAAGGGGGCGCGGGCGTTTACGGACTGGCGGACGGCGAAGCTGGAGGCGTTCGCGAAGGATGGGGGCGGGAAGGCCCGGCCGCAGGAGGCGGCGGCGCTGTGGGAGGAGACGCAGCGGCGCTTCGCTGAGCTTGTGCAGATGAAGGCTGTGGACGACCGGACGCTGGTGATGGAGCTCGAGCGGCCGGTGCCGTACTGGCTCGACCTGTGCGCGTTCGAGCCGTTCTACCCGATCTACCGGCCGCTGGTGGACGCGTACCAGAGCCTGAACCCGGTGACGGGGCGCGTGGATGCGCGTTCGGACTGGACGCGCCCCCCACTGCTGATCACCAACGGTCCGTTCAAGCTGGTGGACTGGAAGTTCAAGCGCGAGATGCGCATGGAAAAGAGCGAGCACTACTGGAACCGGGACAAGGTGGGGACCGACTCGCTAGCGATCGCGGTGGTGGACGACCGGAACGCGGCGGTGGTGGCGTACCAGACCGGCGCGGTGGACTTCAACACCGACTTGCTGGCCGACTACCGGGCCGAGATGGTGCAGCAGTACCGCGCGTGCCTGGCGGAGCACGCCGACGCGGTCGCGGCGATGGTGAAGGACGGGGTTGACCCGATCACGATCACGCGGCGGCTGCCGCCCGACAAGCGGCTGCACGTGCACCCGCTGCCGGCGTTTGGAACCTACTTCTACAACTTCAACTGCCTGCCGAAGCTGCCAGACGGGCGCGACAACCCGTTCTTTGATCCGCGGGTGCGGCGGGCGTTCAGCATGGCGGTGGACCGGTCGAACATCGCCGACAACGTGCGCCGGTGCGGTGAGGTGCCCAGCGGTGTGCTGGTGCCGCGCGGGTCGATCGACGGGTACACGTCACCCGCTGGCGTGCCGCACGACCCGGAGGGTGCGCGCAAGCTGCTGGCGGAGGCGGGGTACCCCGGGGGCAAGGGGTTTATCACGGTGGAGATCCTGTTCAACCGCGACATGGGGCACGACATCATCGCCGAGGCGGTGAAGAAGGACTGGGAGGGGCAGCTCGGTGTGAGCGTGGTGCTGAAGCAGAAGGAGATCAAGATCGTGCGCGAGGACCTGAAGAAGCACGACTTTATCGTGTCGCGCGGGTCGTGGTTCGGCGACTACGGCGACCCGCTGACGTTCCTGGAGATCAGCCGCTCGGGCGACGGGAACAACGACCGCGCGTACAACAGCCCGGCGTTCGATGCGCTGCTCGACGCGGCCGGCGCGGAGGCCGACCCGGCCAGGCGGCTGGACATACTGCGGCGGGCGGAGGAGCTGCTGCTGGAGGACTCGCCGCTGGTGCCGGTCTACCAGTACGTGGAGATCTACATGTTCGACCCGCAGAAGCTGACGGGCGTCTCGCCGCACCCGCGGCACAAGCAGCAGCTGTTCATGCTCGATGTGATCGGCGACGGGAAGGGGCCGGAGGTTTTCCGTGAGATGAAGCGGACGCAGGAGGCGCGACCATGATGCGCGTCATCGTGCGCCGGCTGCTGCAACTGCCGCTGATTCTGCTGGTGATCTACACGCTGACGCTGACGCTCGCGTGGGCGGTGCCGGGGAACCCGCTTGAGCGGGGCGAGCGGCGGCCGGCGCCGGAGGTTGAGGCCGCGATGAAGGCGCGGTACAAGCTGGACTCGTTCTGGGGGTTCTACTGGTCGTACATGGAGAACGCCAGCGGGGTGAAGTGGGTGCGCGACGGGCTGAGCGGCAAGGCGGCGGCGGAGGCGTCGAAGGCGGAAGGGCTGGGCGTTGCGCCGCCGGTGCGGCGGGTGTTTGACCTTGGACCGAGCCTGCAGTACGAGGACTGGCGCGTGAACGAGGTGCTGGCGGGCTCGCTGCCGGTGAGCGTGACCATCGGCGGGGCGGCGATGCTGATCGCGATCGTGATCGGCGTAGGGGCCGGGGTGGTGGGCGCGGTGAGGCCGAACTCGGTGGCCGACTTCGGCACGCTGCTGGTGGCGCTGGTTGGGGTGAGCCTGCCGAGCTTTGTGACCGGCACGGTGCTGCTGCTGATCTTCAGCGTGTGGCTGGGGTGGCTGCCGGTTGCGGAGTGGGGCACGCTGCGGGCGTTGATCCTGCCGAGCTTTACGCTGAGCCTGCCGTTTGCGGCGTACATCGCGCGGCTGACGCGGATGGGGATGATCGAGGTGCTGAGGAGCGACTACATCCGCACCGCGCGGGCGAAGGGTGTGAGCGAGCGCAGCGTGGTGCTCAAGCACGCGCTCAAGAACGCCTTCCTGCCGGTGCTGAGCTACCTGGGGCCGGCGACGGCGATGGCGATGACGGGGTCGTTCGTGGTGGAGCGGGTGTTCAGCGTGCCGGGGATCGGGCAGCACTTTGTCAACGCCGTGCTGAACAAGGACCTGTTCATGATCATCGGCGTGGTGCTGGTGTTCAGCACCATGCTGGTGATGTTCAACCTCGCGGTGGATGTGCTGTACCGGTGGGTGGACCCGCGGATTGAGTAACTTCTGGGAGGAGTTTGGCGCATGGCGCAGACTCCTCCGCAAGGCCGGAGGAGTCTGCGGTACCCCACATTCATCTGCGGGCTGCGACTTGGCGTGGTTGCTCTGGCCTTGGCAGCGCCTTGCCCTTGATCGGTCCACCGCCATCTCCATCGATCTCGCGGCGCTCGCTGTTCCTTCGTTCGTGCGGCGGCGAATGTGCGGGGCTGCTCCGCTTAACGCTTCTTCTTCAACCACGCGTGGAGCTTCTTCGCTGTCCACGCGTTGACGCACTGGTCGGGCGTCAGCCAGCCGCGGCGGCCGGTGCCCACGCCGAAGCGGAGGTTGTCGAAGTCGCCCTCGGCGTGGACGTCGCAGTTGATGGCGATGGTGCAGCCGGCGTCAACAGCGGCACGCACGTGCGTGTCGCGCAGGTCCAGGCGCATCCAGTGGGCGTTGATCTCAAGCGCTGTGCCGTGCGCCTTGGCGGCGGCGATCACCGCGTTCATGTCCGGCTCGAGCCCCTTGCGCCGCAGCACCAGCCTGCCGGTGGGGTGGCCGATGATGTGCACCAGCGGGTGGGCGGCGGCTTTGATCAGGCGCTCGGTGGCCTCTGCCGCGTTCTGGGTGAGGTTGTTGTGGGGCGAGGCGACAACGACGTCGAGCTCGGCGAGCAGGTCATCGTCGTAGTCGAGCGAGCCGTCGGCGAGGATGTCGACCTCGCTGCCGCACAGCAGCGTGATGCCCTTGATCTGCTCCTGAGCCTCGCGGATGGCCTTGATGTGCTCGCGGAGGCGGTCGGGCTTGAGGCCGCGGGCCTGGAACTGGCTCTGGCTGTGGTCGGTGACGGCGATGGTGTGGAAGCCGCGGTCCTTGGCGGCCTGGGCGAGTTCGAGGATCGTCAGGCCGCCGTCTGACGCCTTGGTGTGGGCGTGGAGCTCGGCCTTGATGTCGTCGACTTCGATCAGGCGCGGGGTCTCGGTCTGCTCGAACTCGCCGCGGTCTTCACGGATCTCGGGCGGGATGAAGGGGAGCTTGAGGACCTTGTAGATCTCGGGCTCGGTCTTTGAAGCGAGCGGCTTGGCGCCGCGCTTGTGCGGGGGGGTGTCGTCGTTCTTGTCGTTGGTGTAGACGCCGTAGTCGTTGACGGTGAGGCCCATGTCGAGGGCGCGCTGGCGGAGGTGGATGTTGTGGTCTTTGCTGCCGGTGAAATAGAGCAGGGCTGAGCCGAAGTGCTCGGCGGGGACAACGCGCAGATCGACCTGCACCGTCGGCCCCGTCGGCGTCGGCGTGTGCTCGTCATCGACGGCTTCGGCCTGCTCCCAGCGTGAACCGCCGGTCTTGGCCATCCGCACCGAGGCGCGCGTTTCACCGGCGGCGAGGACCGACGCGACCATCGGCAGCGTGGTGAACGCCTTGACGGTCTTCGCCGCGTCGGTGGTCGCGACGAGGATGTCGATATCGCCGACGGTGTCGCGGGCGCGGCGCATGGAGCCGGCGGCCTCGATCTGCTGCACCTGCTTGCCCTTGCGGAGCAGGGCGATCACGCGGTCGGCCAGGTCGCGGGCCTCGCCCAGGCGCATGCGTGACTCACCCTGCGCGAGCATCTCGACGGCGACCTTGAGCTTGTCGATGGTCTTCTGGCTGTGGCGCGGCAGCTGCGCGAGCGCTCCCGAGTCGATGGCTGTCTTGAGCGACGCGAGGTCGGTCACGCCGGCCTGCTTCCACCACAGGTGCACGCTCTTGGGCCCGACGCCCTGCAGCTGCAGCAGGGGGATGAGCCCGGCGGGCACCTGCGCCGCCAGCTCGTCGAGCTCGGCGACCTTGCCGGTGGTGGCGAGTTCGATGAGCTTGTCGGCGATCTTGGGGCCGATGCCGGGGATGGCGACGAGCTTCTTGTGCGCGCCCTCGGACCGGGCGACGGCGACGAGGTCGTCGCTCATGCCCTCGATCGCGCGCGCGACCTTGGTGTGAGCGATGATGCGAAACGTGTCGGCGCCCAGCAGCTCCATGTACCGGGCCATGGTCTCGAGGGCGGCAACAAAGTCGGCGTTGGTCATGGGCCATTGTTGCACGATCGTCTGGTACGATGCAGAGGAAAGGCAAGCCACGGATGAACACGGATCGACACGGATTAAGACATGAAGAGCAGACGGAGAGGATCATCAAGGTCTTCTACGACGTGTACAACGAGCTCGGACACGGGTTCCTCGAATCGGTGTACGAGCGCGCGATGGAGATTGCGCTGATTCAAGAGGGGATGGCCG
This sequence comes from Phycisphaerales bacterium, assembly GCA_030680655.1. Lineage (GTDB taxonomy): Bacteria > Planctomycetota > Phycisphaerae > Phycisphaerales > UBA1924 > JAJTGZ01. The sequence goes on along the minus strand of JAUXUZ010000425.1, from coordinate 428 downwards.
TGCAGCGACAGGTTAAGCTGCGGGTCATGTTGCGGGGGCAGTCCGCCGGGGAGTTCATCGCGGACATGCTGATCAACGGCTGCGTGATGTTGAAACTCAAGTCCACAGCGCACCTGGACCGTAGCCATGAGGCCCAGGTTCTCAATCAGCTTCGCGCGACGGAGATTGAGGTTGGCCTGCTGTGCAACTTTGGCACAAGGGCAGAGTTCAAGAGGCTGATCTTCACCAACGATAGAAAAACAGGTTTCAAGCCCTGATCGAGTCCCTTTCCTATCCGTGTCTATCCGTGTTCATCCGTGGCTTGCCTTCTCTGTCTTACTTCCGCTTCTTGAACTTGCTCTTGGGGCTGGACATGGCGGTGCTGCCCTTGATGCGGGGCATGCCGGGGAGGCCGCCCATGCCTTGGAGCATGCCGCCGATGCCGCCGC
>JAUXUZ010000403.1 GCA_030680655.1 Phycisphaerales bacterium | reverse complement strand
CGGATTGCGGATTGCGGATTGAAGAAAAGAAAAAGGCCCCGGCGCATCGCGCTGGGGCCTTGTCTTTCCTGTCTTTCAATCCGAAATCCGAAATCCGAAATCCGCCATCGGATCACGCCGCCAGCTGCACGCCGCTGCTGGGGGCGAAGGAGAAGTTGGCGCCGCCGTCAACACCAAACTGCACGATCACCGCGGGTGAGGCGGGCCCCAGCGAGGTGCCGCGCATGCCCTGGATGATGTACTGGGCGCCGACGCCCGCCGCGGTGGTCGGCACGGTCGCGTCGGTGAACGAGGGGCGACGGCTCTCGGCCGTGCTGCCGGGCGCACCGCCGAGGCTGGTGAAGCCGCTCTGCCCGGGGAGCTTGCGGTAGACCTGGAAGAACGCGCCGCCGCTGGCTGCGCTGTTGGTCGCTTCCCACGAGAGCGTCACCGCGCCGCTGGACTCAAGGCCGACCTGGATGTTGGTCGGGACGCCCGGCACCGGCGCCGGTGACGGGCTCGACGGCATCGGGATCTGCGCGGCGGCGAAGACCGCCGCGGGGTTGGCTTGCAAGTTGGCGAACGACTTGATCTGCGCCACCAGCTCGCCCACCTTGGCCCGCATGTCCACCATCGCAGCGCCCTGCTTGGTGGTGGCGGCCTTGCTCGATGCGCGGGCCTCCTGAGCCTGGGTGTAGCAGTCTCTCGCTTCCTTGGTCAGGTTGTCCAAAAGAGCGACCTGCGGCGCGGTCAACCCCACGCTGGCGGCCGGTGCGGCGGTCCACACCAGCACGTGGGCTTCGCAGAACTCGATCTGCTCGATGATGGTTTGAGGCAAAACGCTGCTCATAGGTCACACTCCGAATAAAAAAAGGAACACCGAGGCCGCGTTCACCCACCCTGCTCACAAACAGATGATGAGCGGAGAGGGAGGACGGGGCCCTTCTCAACCGTCCGCCGGTGCAGGGCGAAGTGCCCCACGAAACCCGCCGTCGGTGCCCCGCGCTGCCGGGCCTCGAAAGGTCCGACAACCGGTGGCTGCTCCATGACTCGGCGAGGCCGCAGGGTCGGATAAGTTCCAGTTCCGATATTTGTGTTGAATGTTCTGCGGGCGATGTGGTGTTCTGCCGCCGGTTCGGTGACGGTTCGCAGACTCCGCGCAAAGACTGCCCGCCCGAGAGGAGTCTTTGCGGCCCAAAGAAGAGCGCCCACGGTCGCAAAAACAGTTTTTGCGGTCGCAAGAGGAGCGCCCACGACCGCAAAAACAGTTTTTACGACCCAAAGAGGAGGAAACGCGACCGCAAAAACCATCTTTGCGGTCCAAAGAGGAGCGCTTGCGGTCGCAAGAGGCGTTCTTTCAGGGCCGCGCCAAGACCCTCAACAGACCCGCTCCCTGACGGTCGGGGTACCTGAAGGCCTTTGGCACCCGCGCCTCACGACTCAGCACTCAGCACTCACGACTACTTCTTGTACCGCTCGCCCAGCATGAACAGGCCGATGATGTCATCGACGTGGTTGCCGGCGTTGTCCTGGCCGTTGTTGGGCACACCCAGCGCGGCGAGGGTGCCGTAGCCGAGGCCGATCTGGATCAGCGCCCAGGCGGTCAGCTCGGGTGAGAAGCGGCGGCTGACGGCGTCTGACGCCTGCGAGCGGCGGATCTCGCGGCTGATGAACTCGTGCAGCCGCGCGATGTGCTGCTGCAGCGCCTTCTGCACCTCGGGCTCTTCCACCTCGGTCATCGCCGCGACGATCACGCGGTAGCGGACGTTCCCCTTGAGTGTGACCATCGGGTTGCCGCCGATGAGCCGGCGCAGGCGGTCGGCGGGGTCGGCGACGGCGGCGAGGGCCTTCTCCCACAGGTCGATGGTGTCCTTGCCCGACTGCTCCACCAGCGCGATGAAGAGCTCTTTCTTGTTCTTGAAGTGGCGGTAGATGATCGGCTCGCTCACGCCCGCGGCCTTGGCCAGCTCGGCGGTGGTGGTCCCCGAGTAGCCGTACTTGGCGAAGACCGCCGCGGCGGTGTCGAGCAGCTGGGCCTTGCGTTCGGATGCGGGGAGGCGTTTGGCCATCGGGGGAGGGTAGGGCGGCGCGGGAAAGGGCCAAATCGCAAAGGGCCAAAGGGCCAAATGAAGACGGGGAGAAAGCAGGCAGGCTGCGTGCGGTACGTGATCTTTGTCTTGAATCTGGCCCTTTGGCCCTTTGCTATTTGGCGATTTCCGCTATCCAACGGGTGATCGTCTCGAGCACGGCCGGGTCGATGGTGGTCTCGATCTGGCCGTACTCGGCGACGGCGCCGGTGGTGCAGGGCTGGAAGAGGTGGTTGAGCCCGGGGAAGACGCGGATGGTGACGTCGGTGTTGCCACCGTCGAGCAGGGCGCGGGCGATCTGGGGGATGTTCTGCGAGGCGACGACTTGGGCATCCTTGCCGCCGTTGAGCACCAGCACCGGGCAGGTGGTCCTGCTGAGCGCCTGGCGCGGGTCGCGGGTGAGGAAGTGGCGCATCCAGGCGGAGTCAACCTGCTTCATCGCGCTGTCGATGGCGGCGTCAAGGGCGGCCCCTTGCGGCGCGGGGACACCGGCGGCAGCGCTGTTCTCGGCGATCGCCTCGCGCATGGAGGTGCGGGCGGCGGCGGTGTCGCCGGCCATGACGGCGGTGAGCGTCACGTTCTGGCGGGCGAGGGCGAGCTCGATGTTCTGCGGCGATGAGCCGTTGGCCCGGAGGATGGCGCCCATCTGCTCGCGGAGGCAGTCGTAGCCCGAGACGCCCGGACCGGCCAGGAGCACGATGAAGGCGACACTGCCTTTCCCCATCTCCGCGGCGACGGCGGGTGCGATCAGCCCACCCTCGCTGTGCCCCAGCAGGCCGATGCGTTTCGGGTCGATCTCGGGTTGCTGGGCGAGGAACGCGACGCCGGCACGTACATCTTGAACGAACGTCTCGGTGGTGGCTTCCTTGCCGGCGGGGTCCTTGGCGCCCTTCCATCCGCGGTCGTCGACGCGGAGCGAGGCGATCCCCGCGCGGGCCAGCGCATCGGCGATGACCGCGAACGGCTTGTGGTTGAAGAGCGTCTCGTCGCGGTCCTGCACGCCCGACCCGGTGATCAGCAGGATGCAGGGGTGGCGGGCCTCGGCGCTGGCGGCAGGTGGAAGGACCAGCGTGCCGTTCATGGCCGCGCCGTCGAACGACTCGTAAGCGACCTCGCGCATCGTGTAGGGAAAGGGGGGCGTGGGTGTCTGCGGGCGGTTGGGCCCGGCGGGCTGCGCACCCGCCGCGAGTTTGGTGATGCTGGCGACGAGCATCATCCCCGCCTGCTGCATGGTCCCCTTCGCGGAGGCGCCATCGCCGGCAACCTGCAGGTCCCACACGGGTGAGCTTCCTGCCGGCAGCCCCGGCAGGATGAGCTTGAACGACATCGAGCGGTCGGTGATTGAGACGGCGGTCAGGGCGGTGTCGGGCAGGTTCTGCTGCGGGATCGCGATGGTGGCGGCGTCGGCGGCGGTGACCTTGAGAACAAGAGCGAGCTTGCCGCCGCCGGGGAGGTCGATGGCGCCTTCCCACCTGCCTTAGAGCGCGTCGGACCACTGGCCTGTGCTGTCGGCCGCGGGCTGGGCCGCGGGGGATGGAGCATCGGGCGGTTGTGCGCTCGCTGGCGCTGGCTGAAAGGCGAGCAGGGCGGAGAGGATGGCTGGTGCGAACATCATGGAGGCAAGGGTAGATGCGGCGCGGCCGGGCGGGCCGTTGGCAGCGACGGGTGGCAGAGGGCGGGCCGGGCCTAGCCTTGATCGATGCCTGAATCCGCCGCCACCGTTCCGCCCAAAGAGTCGATCAAAGAGACGATTATCTCGGTGATCATCGCGTTCGCGATGGCCTTTGTGTTCAGGTCGTTCGTGGCGGAGGCGTTCATCATCCCCACGGGGTCGATGGCGCCGACGCTCAACGGTGCGCACATGCGGTTCACCAGCCCGTACACCGGCGAGGACTGGGCGGTGCAGCCGTGGTTCTTCGTCGAGAACAACAGCCAGAACCCTTACCCGTTCCAGGCCGACGAGGCGTTCAACCGGCGCTTCGGGCGGGCGATCACGGTGCACGACCCGGTGACGGGCCTTGAGGTGTCTGACAAGGTCGCCAAGTCGCGCGCGGGCGACCGCATCTTCGTGCTCAAGTACCTCTACGGCATCCAGAGCCCCGACCCGTTCGATGTGGTGGTCTTCAAGAACCCCACGCAGCCCGACGAGAACTACATCAAGCGCCTGATCGCGCTGCCGGGTGAGCAGGTGGCGCTGGTCGATGGCGACGTCTTTGTGCGCCCCGCGCCGGAGGCGCCCGGGGCGGAAGGGAGCAACCCGTGGGATGCCGCCGACTGGACGATCAGGCGCAAGCCCGCCGCGGCCCAGCGCGCGGTGTGGCAGCGGGTGTTCGATTCGTCGCTGATGACCGGCGAAGCGGTGAGCAAGGGGGTGATCTCGCCCTGGGTGGCGACGGGCGCAACCGAACGCAACGCGACGACGGTCTACGAGACGAGCGGTGCCCCGGCGACGATCGCGTGGGACCGCACCAAGCCGTTCGCACCGCATTCCGGCGCGGCCAACACCACCGAGAATGATCGCGCCCGCGAGATCAACGACCGCTACCCCTACAACGAAGCGCCGGGCGCGTTCGCCAATTCGCCGCGGTTCCCGGTAAGCGACATCCGCCTGCGGGCGGCGGTGACGGTCAGCAAGGGCGTGCCAAACCCCGCAGCGCTCGCGCTGACGGCCGTGGTGGAAGCGCGCGGTCACGAGTTCAAGGCGGCCATCGCCAACGGGAAGGCGGTGCTCTCGATGGCACCGCTGGGCGGCGCGGCGGTGGTGCTTGCCGAGGCGCAGGTCGATGCGTTCCCCGTCGGCAAGCCTGTGGTGGTTGAGTTCTGGCACAGCGACCAGCAACTGCAGTTGTGGATCGACGGCAAGCTGGCCGTGAGCAAGGGGTACGACTGGCTGCCGATGGAGCGGCTCAAGCACGCACTGACGGCCAGCGCGTGGGGACAGTTCACCGGCACAGCGCCGTCGCGCGTTGCCAACGTCCTGACCGATCCGGCAAGCTATGTGCCGCCCACGGTGCGATGGGAGACCTCCGGCGTGCCGGTGGAGTTCCGTGCGGTGGCGGTGGATCGAGATTTGTACTACCGGCCGGCGATGTACCAGGCAGGGCCAACGCAGCGGACGCTGGCGGGAACGCCCGCCGCGGCGACGCACCCGCGCAGCACGCTGACGCTCAAGGCCGATCAGTTCTTTGTGTGTGGTGACAACAGCCCGTCAAGCCTCGATGGCCGGCTGTGGGGCTACCCGGACCCCTGGGTAGCGGAGGAGTTCGATGCCTCGCCTTCGGTGGTGTCGCGCCGCTTGCTGATGGGGAAAGCGTTCTTCGTTTACTTCCCGTCGCCGGTGGGCGGGAGCCCGGTGGGGGTGCCGGACTTTGGCAGGTTGCGGGCGATTCGCTAGGGGACGCGGGCGTGCAGGATTGCTCCCTCTTCCGGCTCTGCGCGAGAGGGCCGGGCACGCGGTTGTTCGATTCGCAACACGAGCCCTGTGCGGCAGCACAGGGAAAGAACGGACAAACGCGTGTCCAATGCGTGATGTCTACGTGGTGAGCCGCGACTGGGGTATTCTGTCCCTGTGCTTCCGCACAGGGCTCGTTATCGCGGCGGAGGCAAGATGCGTGCGAGCAACTCGGACGCAGGGCCCTTGTCCTGCGTGTTGGCGTCCATGTCCTTGAGCGTGACGTCGGTGGCTGACTCGATGATCACCGCGTACCGCGCGTTGCAGCTTGCAGCATCCTGGAGGAGCTTGCCGACGTTCTTGGTGGTCTTGTAGCTGCGGCGGGCGTGCATGCCCTTGCGGCGGAGGTCGGCGAGGTAGGCGCCGACGAGGGCGTCGCTCTCGGGCTGGCCGTTGCTGATGACGAAGACGTCGGGCCGGAGGCCAAGGTCCGCGGCGATCTGCTTGTCGCTGGGCATGAGGCCCTTGTCTTGCAACACCAGCGAGAGGACGACGTCACCCATGCCAAAGCCCACGGCGGGGGTGGGGGGGCCGCCGAAGGTCTCGATGAGGTTGTCGTAGCGGCCGCCGCCGGCGACAGCGCGCATCGCGCCGCTGGCTTCGTGCAGCTCGAACACCGTGCCCGTGTAGTAGGCGAGGCCGCGTGCAACGTTGAAGTCCAGGTCGCACCACTCAGCGATACCTGCGTTCTGCAGCTCGCGTGAAACAGCCGTGATCGGCTCCAACAGCGAGTTGGCTTTCGCGCGTGCGTCCAGCGGCATGGCGTTGAGGGCTTCGTCAGCGCCGGTCCTGCCGCGCGGGCGCTTGAGGAACTGCAGGAAGCCAAAGTCACTGGTGCCGAACTCGAAAGCCATGGCTTCGAGCGCATCGTCGTCAAGCTTGTCACGCCGATCCAGGAGCACAAACGCTGTGCTTTCGTGCTCGGCATCTACGCCCATCTCACGCACCAGCGAGCCGAGGACGCGCCGGCTGTTGAAGCGCAGCCGCAGGTCGGCCGGCTTCAGGCCGACGGATTCGAGCAGGCCGACGCAAACGGCCATGACTTCAACGTCCGCCGCGGCAGAACCGTCGCCGATCAAGTCGCAGTTCCACTGCAGAAACTCGCGGAGTCGGCCGCGTTGTGGACGCTCGGCCCTGTAGCACGGGCCTTGCCAGGACCATTTGCAAGGCTTGGAAAACTGGCCGCCGCGGGCTGCGAACATTCGGGCAAGCGTCGGCGTGAACTCGGGGCGGAGGGCGTAGGGAGCGGCCCCCTTCTCGCCGCGGGCGAGCGCATCGCCCATCGCTTTGACGGCGGCCTCGTCCTTGCCGCTGAAGGTGCTGAAGATCTCGCCGACAATGCCGTCACCGCTCTTGGCGGTGTAGAGCTCGGTGTGTTCGAAGGTGGGGCCGTCGACCTCCTCGAAACCGTGGCGGACGGCGGACTTGCGCCACTTGTCCTCGATCCAGCGGCGTCGTGCGAGCTCGAGCGGGTAGAGGTCGCGCGTGCCAGTGGGGGCGGCGAAAGAGCGCTTGGGCGATGATGCGGGTTTGTCGGTGCCATCTGGCATGTGTGGCGGAGGGTATGGGGGATTTGGGAATGCGGATTTCGGGTTGCGGATTTGGGGGATGCAGTGCGGCGGCGCAAGGCAGCGGCCTTGGTGGGCTTGCCCAGAGTTGTGGAGTAGCGGCTTGAAAGAGCCTACGGCGCGAGCTGCGCCCTTCGGGCGAAGGCGAGGCGGGGCTTACAACTCAACAACCGCCATGTCGGCGTCAGTCTCAACACTGCCAACCGCGGGCTGCACCGTCGCCGCCAAGGCCGCCAGCGCCGGGCACTCGGCGGCCATCTGGTTGCGGATGTCCGCGGCGTTGTAGAGGCCTGCGGCACCGCCGGTGACGGCGGCGAGCAGGTCGAGGCCGATCTGTGCCTCGGCCTTTCCGCCTTCGCGCACCGGGACCGCCTGCTCGAATGCCTGCACGGTGTCCTTGGCGTTCTGGAAGCAGCCCGTCTTCTCGGCCCACGTCGCACCCGGCAGGACGACCTCGGCGGCATCGCTGAGGGCGGTGGGGAGGGTGTCGATGACGACAAGCGTCTTGCCCTTGACGGCCTCGACCAGGTCGGTGGTGACCCATTCGCTGGGGTAGTTGCCGGTGACGATCACGCCGCCGATCGTGCTGACGCGCAGCTCGGCGAGCAACTGCTCGTACGAGGCGACGCTGCCGAGCTGGTGCTTGTCGGCGAGGGCCTGGAGCACGCGGCGGACGCCGCGGGCGTTGGGGGCCTTCTCGGCGTACATGGTGAAGGCCTTGGGGTCGTCGGCCTTGGCGCCAAGGGGGAAGGTCTTGTCGTGCCCGTGGATGGGGACGGGCCCGACGGCGAGGATGCAGTTGCCGTCGATGGCGAGCGCGGCCACGGCGAGGGCGTAAGCATCCTCGCACGAGAGCATCGGGCTGACCATGAGGGCTAGGCGTTTGCCGGTGGATTCAACGGCCGAGAGGGCGGTGGCGGCCTCGGCGATGGCGCGCCCCCACGGGGCGGCGGTCTTGACACCGAATTGCCTGCGGGTCGGCTGGCTCAGCCGGTCTTCGCGGTGGATGAACTTCCAGCCGTAGCGGACCTCGTCGGTGATCCACCACTTGTTG
>JAUXUZ010000390.1 GCA_030680655.1 Phycisphaerales bacterium | reverse complement strand
CCGGCGGTGCAGTGGCTGGCGTACGTGCTGTCACGCCTGCTGGTGAAGAAGGCGTCGCCCGAGGCGGTCGGAACCGAGATGGAGCAGACGCGCGGGCACATCCACGCGCTGCTGAAGGAAGGGGCAACGCACGGGGTGATGAGCGAAGCGCAGCTGACGCTGGTGGACCGTGCGTTCGGGCTGCGCGAGTCGGATGTGTCCGACGAGATGATCCCCTGGAGCCGGTGCCGGGTGATCCAGCGCTCGTGGACGCGTGAGGGTGTGCTGGCGTTTATCCAGAAGCACCCGTACAGCCGCTTCCCGGTGGCGGATGGGTCCCGTCTGCTGGGCGTTGTGGACCACACGGCGATCTGCCTCTCCGAGGGGAAGCCGGTGGAGCAGCTCATGCGCCCGGCGGTGCGGCTGGCGGCGAGCGTGCCGGTGCGGGATGCGATGAAGACGCTGATGAGCGAGGGCGAACGCATGGCCGTCGTGGTCGAGAACGGGCGGCCGATCGGGCTGGTGACGATGAAGGATTTGGTGGAGCCGCTGACTGGGGAACTGCGGGCTTGGTGAGAAGGCAGGAACTCAAAGGGCTCAAAGAGACTCAAAGGACTCGAAGGAAAGGCGCCAGTCAGGAACGCGGAGACGCGGAGAAGCGCGGAGGGGGTGGCAGTGTTCTTGATATCATGGGGGAGTGGTGGGTTCCCGCCATATGACCTATACGAGCCCGCACGGGAGTTAGTCTAAAGGATCCGCTCGCTCAAAGAGCTCGCTTCAGCCGTCCGGTGGAGTTGAGAATAGGGGTGCTAAGAGATCGCCAATGAAGAGAGCCCCCAGATTTCGGGGGCCCACGAGCAGGCAGGATTGGTCAGAAGACATCAGCGACCGTCGAACAACGCTGCAATGCGGGCCGCGACGTCGGGGCGACGGGGATGCTCAAGGGGCAAACTGCTGTAGACCTGCCACAGGGCGTTCAACTCCCGAGTGAATTGGTCCTCGCCGCTCATCATTGAGAACTGGCTGCCGCCTTCGTTGCCGCCCGAAAAGCCAGAAGGGCAAGCTGCACTATTCTGGTTTGGGTTATAGGCACCCAAGAGCCAGTCATTGAAAGCGATGAAGTCGTTGTTGTCAAACACACCGTCCTCGCCGTGGATGCCACCAGTCACGCCGAGGTCGGCCTTTGTGTTCTGGGCATAGAAGTAGTCGATAAAGACGACGTAGTCGTTGTTGTCGAGCGTGCCGTCGCCGGGCGCGACACCGCCAGTAGAGCCTAGGTCTGCAGGGTTGAGCTCGGGTCCAAACTTAAAGTAGTGAGCGAATTGTGCGACAATCGGCGTTCCCGTAACAGATGAGCAGACGAGCGCGGTAGGGGGCGACGCGCCCGCATCGACGGTCCGGATGATACGGTAAAGGCCCCTGTCGAACGTCACTTCGCAGTGAAGCTTGGTGCGGACATCGCGGGAAGCAGTCGTGACATCGAACTTCGACGTCACGTAGACCCAAGATGAGCCGTTGTACCTCTGGACCACCACGCCTTG
>JAUXUZ010000387.1 GCA_030680655.1 Phycisphaerales bacterium | reverse complement strand
GCGGCGTAACCGGAACCTTGGCACCGGGAAAAGACGCCTTCGACCTCTTCCCCGCCGCCTTCCCCGCAGGCACCCTCACCGGGGCCCCCAAGGTCCGCGCCATGCAGATCATCGACACCCTCGAGCCCGTCCGCCGCGGCTTCTACGGCGGCACCGTCGGCTACTTCTCCAAGAGCGGCAACATGGACATGGCCATCGCCATCCGCACCCTCTGCTTCCAGAACGGCCAGTTCGCCTACCAGGCCGGCGCAGGAATCGTCGCCGACAGCGACCCGGAAGCCGAATACCGTGAGGTCCGCGCCAAAGTCGGCGCGGCCGAAGCCGCACTCAGCCTCGCAGAAGATGGACTTTGATGGACCAACTCCCCCCCCAGAACGCCGCCGCTCCGCCCTCGCAGACGGAGCCCCCCGCGCCGACAACCCACCCGGCCGCGCACCCACGCGTGCTGATGATCGACAACTACGACTCCTTCACGTACAACCTCGTTCAACTGCTGATGAGCCTCGGCGCCAACGTGCGCACCTTCCGCAACGACGCGATCAGCGTCACACAGGCCGAGAAACTCAACCCCACCCACCTGGTCATCTCCCCCGGCCCCGGCGGCCCGCGCGAGGCCGGCGTCAGCATGAAGATGATCGAGCACTTCGCAGGAAAGACCCCGGTCTTGGGCGTCTGCCTCGGCCACCAGGCGATGGCCGAAGTCTTCGGCGGAACCGTCGGCCGCGCGCCGCGCCTGATGCACGGCAAGGCCTCGCTGATCACCCACGATGGCAAGGGCGTCTACACCGGCCTCCCCTCACCCGTCGAGGTCGGGCGTTACCACTCACTCGCCATCCTCACCGACAAGATGCCCGCCAACTTCACCATCTCCGCCCAGACCGACCAGCGTGAGATCATGGGCATCCGCCACACCTCGTGGCCCGTCGAGGGCGTTCAGTTCCACCCAGAGAGCGTCCTGACACCCAGCGGCTCGGCGATGATCCGCAACTTCCTGACGCCCGCCCCCGCGCCGATCCTCACCGCCGCGCCATTCCCGCCAATCCCCAGCGAACCGACCGTCACCACGCACTAGCCATGCCCCCGCTCCTGTTCCATCTCGCCGCGAAGAAGGACCTCACCGCCGCCCAGGCGACCGAGCTCTTCCACTTCCTCATCCACCCCGAAACGATGGACGGCGAACGCGTCGCCATCCTCGCGGCCCTGCGCGACAAGGGCGAGACCGCGACCGAAGTCGCCGCCTTCGCCAAGGCCATGCGCGCCGCCGCGACCGATCCCGGCATCGTCCACACCGAGTACGCTGGAACGATCCTCGACATCGTCGGCACCGGCGGTGACGGCGCCAACACCATCAACATCTCAACCGCCGCAGCGCTCCTGGCCGCCGCCACCACGAAGAAGATCGTCAAGGTCGTCAAGCACGGCAACCGCGCAATCTCCAGCAAGTCCGGCGCATCAGACGTCCTCGCCGCGCTGGGCGTGCCCCCCGCGATGAACCCCCAGGCCGCCCGCGAACTGCTCGCCCGCACCGGCTTCACCTACCTGCACGCCCCCCACTACCACCCCTCTGTCGCCGCCGTCGCCAACGCACGCAAAATGCTCGGCACGCGCTCTATCTTCAACATCCTCGGTCCCCTCTGCAACCCCGCGCGACCAACCACCGCGCTCATCGGCGCATTCTCACCCGAGGCCGCCAAGCTCATCGCCTACGCCGCGAAGGACCTCGGCTACCGGACCGTCGTTGTGATCCACACGCCCACGGGCCCAAACAGCGGGCTCGACGAAGCAACCACCGCCCTCCCCTACAGCGAGTGGCGGATGAGCTCCGGGCGGGTCACCACGTCGTCGGGCAGCGGCCAGACCGCCGGGTTCTATCCGCCGGGCAAGCTCGAAGACATCCGCGGACGCGACGCCGCGTACAACGCGCAGGTCATCCGCGACGTCTTCGCCGGCAGGCCACACCCCGCCACCGAGACCATCCTGCTCAACACGGCGCTCGCCCTCCGCTCGTGCGGCTGGGCCGGTGACGCCGGCGGCTGCGCCCGCATGGCCAAGGCAGCGATCGACGACGGCCGCGCCGCCAACCTCCTGAGCGAACTCGAGTCCTTCGGCCGCGAGCAACCCCATGACCCCGCTTGACTTCCTCGACACCATGAAGCGCCAAAGCGAGGAGCGCACCGAAGCCGCCCGCGCCCTGCGAGACTTCGAGCAACTCTGGGACGCCGCCCTGGATGCGCCAGCGCCCCTCGCGATCGACCACACCATCTTCGACATCATCGCCGAGGTCAAGGCCTCCTCACCGTCAGAGGGCGTGCTGCGAGCCACCTCGCCCGACACGGCCATCGAAGTGGCGGTGGCCCAGGCGCGGCTCTACGAAGCCGCCGGGGCCGCGGCGATCAGCGTCCTCACCGAGCCCACGAAGTTCGGCGGCTCCCTCGACCACCTCCGCGCAGTCGCCGCCGCGGTCAGCATCCCCGTCATGCGCAAGGACTTCCTCACCGCCGACTACCAGGTGGTCGAGGCCCGCGAGGCTGGCGCCTCGGGCGTCCTGCTCATCGCCCGCATGCTCAGCGACGAAGACCTCTTCGAGATGACCGACCTCGCCCGCGACCTTGGCATGTTCTGCCTGATCGAGGCCTTCGACGGCGCCGACCTCAGCCGCATCAACCGCCTCGTCGTCCTGCGCGGCCACGAATTTGCACGCGGTGACCACGTCGGCCGCCTCTACATCGGCCTCAACTGCCGCGACCTCGCCACGCTCAAGATCGACCCGGCCAGCTTCGAGGTCTGGAAGCAGTTCATCCCCGTCGGATTCCCCTCAGTCGCCGAGAGCGGCATCGGCACCCCCGAAGACGCCGCCCGCGTCGCCCGCCTCGGCTACAACCTCGCCCTCGTCGGCTCCTCGCTGATGAAGGCCAAAGATCCGCAGTCCCTCGCCGCCGCCATGATCCAAGCAGGCCGCACGCAATAAGAGCCTTGTGCGCAAGCACATGAACGACTCGCCTACACAAACCGTCACCATCACCGCCGCTACCGCGACCGCCACCAACCAACTCCGCCCAGATGTCACCGCAACCTCTCCACCAACCCGCCCCCAGTTCCCCGAGCCCGAAGGGCTCATAGTCCATAGCCGGGGGCAACGCCCCCGGTAACCACGCCACACACGCCCCCGACCGCGAAGCGGTCATATCAAATGCCCCGAACTCGCGTCAAAATCTGCGGCCTCACCTCACTTGACGGTGTCGACGCCGCGGTGCGTGAAGGCGCCGACGCGATCGGCTTGGTGTTCGCCGATTCGCCCCGTCTCGTCACGCCAAAGCAGGCCGTTTCGATAACCGACGACCTGCCCCCGTTCATCTCGACGGTGGCGGTCTTCAAAAAGGCGAATGACTTCGAGGTCAGCACCATCTGGAAGACCTTCCGCTTTTCGTGCCTGCAGGCGGATGCCGGTGGGCTCGGAGTGCTCTCCCTCGAAGGTCTCGAACCGCAGGTGATCCAAGTCCACCGACTCGGCCCGAGTTCAATCGCCCAGATCCTGCAAGCGACCGCCAATCACCACGCGCTCCTCATAGAGGGAGCGCGGTCGGGTGCAGGTGAAACGATCGATTGGAACGCCGTTGTACCGCTCGCCCGCCAGCGTCGCATCATCCTCGCCGGCGGCCTCACCCCGGACAACGTCGCCGAAGCGAACCGCACCGTCCGCCCCTACGGCGTCGACGTCTCCAGCGGCGTCGAGTCCAGCCCCGGCAAGAAAGACCCGATCAAGATCCGCGACTTCCTCCAGGCCGTCCGTGACGTCTATAGAGAACTCCAATGACTTCTGCCCCCCCCCCCGCATCAACATTCGCCCCCATCCTC
>JAUXUZ010000380.1 GCA_030680655.1 Phycisphaerales bacterium | reverse complement strand
GCGGCGTGCGGAGTTCGTGGGTCACGCTGGCGAGGAACTCACCCTTCAGGCGGGCGGCTTCAAACAGCGAGCTGTTGCGCTGCTCCAGTTCCGTGAGCTTGTCGTCGAGGCTGGCGTTGAGCAGGCGCAGCTGGTCCTGCTTGACCTGCACGTTCTGCAGCATCTCGTTGAACGAGTCGGCCAGGTCCTCAAACTCGTCGCCGGTGTGGATGTCCGACCGAAGGTCGAGGTTCCCCTGGCGGACGCTCTCGGCCGTTTCCCGCAGCCGTCGCACCGGCGAGAGGATGATCTTGTTGGTGATCAGGTAGAAGACCAGCACGGCCAATCCCAGGGCGACAAACCCCGCCGAGAGCATGAACCCGGTGTTGATCAGCACGGTGCGGCCCGCCGACTCGCTCGTTCGTTCGAGCACGACGATCGCGTCGGCCTTCGCGAGCTCGGGGCCGCCCGCGGCACTGGACGAGCTTGCACCGGTCGGCGTCGGCGCAACGGTGAACCCGCCGCGCAGCGCCCGCGCGACGCGGTAGTAGCGTTGAATGAGTGTGCGTTCGACTTCCACCAGCTCGCCGACGCCGCGCTGGGGCTGCTCGACGAGGCGTTGCCATGCGCGGAGGGCAAAGGGTGACTTGTCGGCAACCGCCTCCGCCTGCTGCCTGGTGTAGACGGCCACACGGGCATCGCCCACGTTGAGGCGTTCACCGGGTACCAGTCCCGGACGCGGCGATGGCGTGGCGGCGGTATCCGGCTGGACAGTCATGGGCCGCCGCTCCGCCGCCTCCCACGTTGAGAGGGTCTGGCGTGAAACCGCCAGTTCAGACTCGTCAACGAGCTGGTTCATCCGTACCCACGGCACGGAGAGGGCGGCGACGATAATCATCACGACCGCCAGCCCGAAGAGCAGCAGGCACTTGTTGGCGAGTGAGATCCGTCGCAGCATGGGCGGCAGAGTGTAGTGGAAGCGGCCCGCGGCCGCGCTGGAGGGGGTCTGGGCGCGTTTGGACGCATAAACTCCCGGCCCCGCTCAGCCCCCCACATGGCAAACCCCTCCGTCTATCTTGAGACCTTCGGCTGCCAGATGAACGAGCTCGACAGCGAGCTTGTCACCGGTTCGCTCAGGGCGCTGGGCTACCGCTTCACGCAGGATGCCCTCGCGGCGGATGTTGTGCTCTACAACACATGCTCGGTGCGTGAGCTGGCCGAGCAGAAGGTCTGGAGCCGGCTGGGCGAGATGGCCCAGCGGAAGGCCCGCCAGCCGGGACTGGTTGTGGGTGTGCTGGGGTGCATGGCCGAGCGCGAGGGCGCAGCGCTCATGAAACGCATGCCGGTGGTGGATGTGATGGTCGGGCCGGGTGAGCTGGACAAGCTGCCGGGCCTGCTGGACAACGCGGTGCGCACCCGGGCGGCACTTGCGGATGAGATCGAGCCCGCGGACGCGCAGGAGCAGCGCCCCGACACGAGCGGGCTCACCAGCGCCCGTCAGGCGGCCTTGGCGGGCAACACGAGCCGGCGGAGCGCGACGCTCGCGGCAGCGGCTGACACGCTCGAGCTTCTGGACCTCTCGCGCGCCGTCTCGCCCGAGACGCTCGGACCGTCGCGGAGCGCGTACGTGCGGATCACGCGCGGGTGCAACAAGTTCTGCACCTACTGCGTCGTACCGTTTACGCGCGGGGCGGAGGTGCACCGCCCGCCTCAGCACATCGTTGACGAGTGCAGGAAGCTCGCCGACGCGGGCGTGATCGAGGTCACGCTGCTGGGCCAGACGGTGAACCACTACCGCTTCGAGCACGGCGCATCGGTCACGCTGGGGGGCGTGGTGCAGCCGCAGAAGGGGCGCACCTACAAGCGCGGTGAGAGCCAGACCGACGCCTACGCGGGGCTGAACGTCACGACGTTCGCCGATTTGCTGCGGATGATCCACGAGGAAGTGCCGGCGATCAGGCGGCTGCGGTTTGTCACCAGCTACCCGCGTGACTTTGGCGACGATGTGCTCACGGTGATCCGCGAGTCACCGCGGATCTGCCGCTACCTGCACGTGCCGGCCCAGAGCGGCAGCGACAGAGTGCTCGGGCTGATGAACCGCGGGTACACCGTGGGCGAGTACCTCGAGTTCCTCGATCGCGCGAGGGCGATCCTGCACCAGCCGGAGATCGGCCGCCCGCTCACGCTGGCGGGCGACATAATCGTCGGTTTCCCCGGCGAGACCGAGGCCGACTTTGAGGCGACCAAGCGGCTGCTGGAACGGGCACGCTACAAGAACTGCTTCATCTTCAAGTACTCGCCGCGCCCGGGCACGGTGGCGATCGACCGCTTTGTCGACGACATCCCAGACGAAGTGAAGCGCCGGCGCAACAACGAGCTGTTGGCGCTGCAGAACGTGGTGAGCGACAGCGTCGGGCGCGAGTTTGTCGGTCAGACGCTCGAGGTGTTCGTCCAGGGGATCAGCCGGCGTGCCGCGAAGGCAAAGGTCCGCGCTGAACGCGTGTCGATCGGTGCGGTCGGGCTGACCATCGGGGGCAAGTCGGTCGGATCACAAGACGACGAGGGCTGCGGCGATCAGGGGGCGTGCTCGAGCGCAGCGCACGCGCAGTTGGCAACCGGCGATGAGCCGGCGGCAACGCCGGATGAACCGGTGCAGATGACCGCCCGCACCGACGGCGACTTGATCGTGCTGTTTGATACCACGCGCCCAGCCGACGACCTGATGGGAACGGTTCAACGCATCCGGATCGACGCGAGCAGGACGCTCGCCCTGCACGGCACGCTGGTCTGATTCGGGCTATCTACGCAAAGCTCACGGCTATCCTCCGCCCATGACCCAGGCCCTGCTTTGGACCGGCTTTGTTGTCTTCGTGCTGGGGATGCTCTTTGTCGACCTGTTCGTGGTCAGCCGCGGCAAGAAGGGCGAGCAACTGGTCATCCCGCCGAAAAAGGCGCTGGGGATCACCGCGATCTTCGTGTCGCTGGCGGTGATGTTCGGCGCGGTGGTCTACGTGGTGTACGACAACCAGTGGATGGGCGAGGGGGCGTTGACGTTCGCGGGCAAGCCCATGACCGGCGGCGCAGCGACGGCGGAGTATTTCTCCGTCTGGATGCTCGAGTACGCGATGAGCGTGGACAACCTCTTTGTGTTCACGCTCGTCTTCTCGTTCTTCAAGGTCGAGGCGAAGTACCAGCACAGGGTGCTCTTCTGGGGCATCCTCGGCGCGCTGATCCTCCGCGGGCTGATGATCGGCCTCGGGGCGGCGCTGGTCGCCGCGTTTGCGCCGATCCTGATCCTCTTCGGACTCGTGCTCGTTTGGACCGCGTTCAAGATGCTCAAGAGCGACGACGAGAAGTTCGATCCGAGCAAGAGCCTCGCTATCCGCTTGGTGAAGAAGATCTTCCCGGTCACCGAGAAGATCGAGTGCCAGAGCTTCTTCGTTCTGACGCCGCTGGGCCCCGTGCTGGCCGACGGCACTCGAAGCGTCGTGCGGGCGGCCACGCCGCTCTTCCTCGTGCTCTGCGTGGTCGAGGCGACCGACCTGCTCTTCGCCGTCGACTCGATCCCAGCGGCGTTCGGCCAGAGCAAGCAGCCGTTCATCATTTTCACGGCGAACGTCTTTGCGATCCTGGGGCTGCGGTCGCTCTACTTCGCGATCGCCGGGCTGATCGACATGTTCCGCTATCTCAAGCCGGCGCTCGCGGGGATCCTGCTCTTTATCGGTGTGAAGATGATCGTGACGCCGGAGCTTGCGTTTATCCCCACCGGCACCGACGCCGCGGGGAACCCGACCCACTGGATGGGCTTCCACATCCACACGCTGGTCTCGCTCGGCGTGATCGTGACGTTGCTGGGTTCCGGCGTGGCTGCGTCGCTGCTGTTCAAGGACACAGCCAAGAAGGGCCACGGCTGAGCGCCCGACAGATTCACCGGTGCGGCGCTGCCGCGGCGGACGAAGCGGCCCTCCGGCTGCCGCATCCGACGCACGCTCCAGACGACAACGGGCATCCTCGCTAATGAGCTGCCGGCTCTTCGCGCGGCGGCTTACCGCGGGGCCATGATCCGCATGCCACCACCGCCGCCGCCAAATCCACCGAACCCGCCTTCGTTGCCGGTGTCCTGCGAGCGATCGGGAAGCTTGGCGCCTTGCTCTGGCGTGAGGATGGCCTTGAGCCGGTCGAGCGTTGCCGTATCGAGCTCACGCCGCGCCTTGCGGGCCGCCTGGGTTGCCTCATCCCCACCCATCATGCGCATCACGCCGCCGCCGCCCATCATGCCCGAGAGCGAGAAGTTCGCTTCGGCATCGTCTGCGGCCTTCTCTGCGGCCTGCTCCATCGGCGTGCAGTCGCGCCGGTACTGCTCCTTGAGCGCCGCGATGCCCTCACGCTGACCCTTGTCGAGGTCGTCCATCGCCGCGGCCGCGGCCAGCGCGCGGTCGGTGTATCGCTCGCGGTAGACGTCGGGGAAGGAGGCCTTGCGGAACTCGAGCCCGAACCGCGCGCCGTCGGCGGCGTTGATGCCGGCGAGCGTCGCCTCGATCTGCTTTGCGTATCGCCGGTTGATGTCGCGCACGGGGAGCGACGCTTCGCGGCCCCTCTTCATCAGTTCGTCGACTTTCTTCATCATCTCGGTCATGTCGCCGCCACCCTTGCCGAAGAGATCACGCATCCCCTTGCCCTCCTCGGTCGCGGCCTTCTGGACCTCGTCACGCGCGATGATTGCGCGGTCAAGCTCCATCGAGTAGGCCTCAAGGGTCGGCGCCAGCGTTTCTGTGGTCGGCTCGGGCAGACGCAAGCGTTCAACGATCTGGATGAGGTCGGCACGCTCGCCGGCGAGCATGCCGCGGTTCATCGAACCGGCACGGCGGTGGGCACGCTCCCACG
>JAUXUZ010000366.1 GCA_030680655.1 Phycisphaerales bacterium | reverse complement strand
CTGCATGTCCATCAGCACGACGTCAAAGCGGCGGCCCTCAGCGCGGGCGGCGTTCAACGCATCGAGAGCCAGTTTGCCGTTCTCGACCATCGTTACGCCCGCGCCGGCCTTGCGCAGGTACAGCATGAGCAACCGCTGATTGTCCACCCCGTCCTCAGCGAGCAGAACGGTGCAACCGGTCAGTGTCGCGGCGACGACGGTTGGTCCAGCCGGCGTGCTGCTTCCTTCGTCCTGCTTGGCGGTGAACAGGACGCCGTCGAGCGGGCCAGTCGCGATCGTAACTGTGAAGACACTCCCAACCGCGGGTGTGCTCGCGACCGTCAGCGTACCGCCGAGCATCTCGGCAAAGTTCCTGGCGATCGCCAGTCCGAGCCCGGTGCCCCCGAACCGTCTCGACATCGTGTTGTCCGATTGGCTGAACGCCTTGAAGAGGTTCTTCAGTCCTTCAGGTGCAATCCCGATGCCCGTGTCCTCGACCGCAACACTCAGAAGCTGCGCCGATCGATCGGTGCTCACCCGCAGCGTGATGGTCCCCTTCTCGGTGAACTTGATCGCGTTCCCGACCAGGTTCAGCAGGACCTGGCGAAGGCGCAGCGGGTCGGAAGTAATCGTTGCCGGCACGGGTGTAGCGTACACGATCTCCAGCGCCAGCCCACGCTCGGCGGTCCGCTCGCGCATCAGCGACACAGTCTCGGCGATGATGGTTGCGGGCGAGCAAGCGATCGGCTCGACGGTCATGCGCCCCGCCTCGATCTTAGAGATGTCGAGGATGTCGTTGATGACCGTCAGCAGGTGCTTCCCGCTCTTGTTAATCGTCGCGACACACTCACGCCGCGTTTCCAGTGACTGGTCCGGGTCGTTGAGCAGCTCGCCAAACCCGATGATCGCTGTCATCGGTGTTCGGATCTCGTGGGACATGTTCGCAAGGAAATCACTTTTGGCGCGGTTCGCTTCCTGGGCCGCGACCATCGCGGCTTCAAGGTCAGCGGTACGTGCGCGAACCTGCTCAACCAGCGTTTCGTTGAATCGCCGAGCCGTTTCGTCACGCTCGCTCACGGCCAGGCGCATCCGGCCGAAGGCGTCGCTCAAGCGGCCGATCTCGTCTGAGTGACCATCGGTGAGCGGCGAGTCGAGCTCGCCGCGTGCGATGCGTTCCGAAGCGTCCAGCAGCCGGTCAAGCCGTCGCGTCCACGTGCCCGCCAGGAACCACATCACCGCACCGATCACCAGGCAGGCCCCGATAACGATCCCGAAGAACATGATCCGCAGCGAGGCCATGCGAGCCTCGATGAGTGCGGCCGGCATGCACACTTCGACCGTCCCCAGCAGTTGTGACTGGTTTGCCGCCGCGGTCGCGGCGTCCGGCGACTGGTCCCCGAAGACATCCAGACCCGCTCCATCCTGCGCGAGCACCCGCAGTTCTGCTCTCCCGAGAACCTGCTCGCCGCTGCGATCCGCTCCCTTAGATCCGGGGCCCTCCAGCAGTACCGACTCCCGACCGGCGCTGTCTCGAAAACGCACGCGCACAAGCCCGTTTGCCCTGAGCGAGAACGCCGCAAGCTGCCGGACTTCCTCGGCGTCGCCAACGGTCATCGGCACTTCCGCTGCAGCGGCGAGGCCGCTCGCCACCGCGTCGGCCGATCGGCGGTACTCCGCGGCAACTGTTTCGCGCATCGACTGGTGCGCAATAAAGGCGGCCGAGCACATCGCGATGAGCGCGACCGCCAGCACCGCGAGCGTGACCTTCGGCCTCAGATTCAACCGTACCATCAGCACCGCTTCAATCTCCCTTGCTGCCAGCCGCCAGCGCGGTGGGCAGCGTAACGCCGAGACGCTCGGCGACGACCTGGTTCACCGTGATCTCAAACTCCGGAGCGACCATCTGGCCAGCGGTGGGGTTGCTCGAGCGAGCGATCATCAGCCTTGCGGCCTGCCGCCCCTGAGCCTCCGGCGTGATGCCGACGCCCATCAGAGCGCCTGCACGCACCACCGGTGTGGAGAAGCCAAACACCGGAACTCTTTCCTCCAGCGTCGCTCGCAGCACCGCCTTGATCGTGTTTGCGTCGTACAGAGAGCCATCGGGCATGGTCCAGAGGATGTCGATTCCGCGCTTGAGCAGGGAGTTCAAGGCGGCGCCGATCGCATCTTTGCTGTCGACGCCCTCTGCCTCGACATTGAGCCCTGCCTTCGCGGCCTCTGCGCGTAGCCCGGCAAGCGAGCGTTCTCCGCGGGCCGAGTCCTTCTTGTAGAGCACCCCGATCACCTTGGCGTTCGGGAGTCCCTGCTTGATCAAAGCGACCTGGCGAGCGGCCGGAATCTCCGCCAAAATGCCGGCAATCGCAGGGCTGGTCGCCAGGCCGGCGCCCTCCGCGTCGGCCACCATGCAGAAGACCGTTTCAAGTCCCTTGCCCTTGCTCCACTCCGTGGCCTCGGTGCCGACCGTCAGCAGCTTGGCAGACCCATAGCCTTCGACCGGACCCGCGGAAGACTTGTCGTCTAGAACAACGGTCCGGACGGACCAGCCGTCGCTCTGCAGCACCTCGCGGGCGGCCTTCTCGCACTTGCGGAAGGGGTCTGCCTCGCGGCTGAGCACGACCACAGCCTCCTTGGGCGCACGACGTTCGCTCGCGATGGCGGCGAGCGAGACCACGCACGCAGCCATGCAGGCGATGAACGACCAGGTTGAACGACGCCCGTACATCAATGGAGTCTCGCGTCCCTTCCTGTTGGTCAGAAGCGGTACTGGAACCGCACAAACAGCGTGCGCCCGGGGGTCTCGTGTGGGTTGGTGCCGCCGAGGTTCAAGACCGCGCTGGAGGTCGAGTCGAACAGGTCGTGCACGCCGACTTGAACCTCACCGCGGCTCTCGAGCACCTTCATCGTGAGCGCCAGATCGAGTTGGCTCGTCGCGCCCGCAGATGTTGTCAGCGAACTGATGCGAGAGGAGTTTGTGTAGCGGAAGTCGGCGTTGCCGGTCAGCCCTTCGCATAGCTCGTGGCGCACGCCCAGGCCGACCGAGTGATCGGGGGGGTAGAACGCGCGCACGTCCTGGTCAGGGCGGTCAAGGTCGAGGGCGTTGTAGGCGTACCACGCGTACATGCGGCCACCGTCGTACGAGTAGTTCAGCTCGGATTCAACGCCGTAGCCGGTCGCGCCGTCGATGTTGTCCAGTGTTGCGGCAAAGGGAGTCGCCGAGGTCGGTACGACACCGATCAAATTGGTGTAGCGGTTGAAGTAGGCATTGACACGCACGTCAACTTGATCTGAGAATCTCCCCGTATACCCGGCTTCCGCTGAATAGACTTCTTCGTGGTCGAGGCCTTGCGGGTAGTTAAGTGTGACCGCGAACAATCCAGGAGGGAAAGGGGGGGCGGGGAGCGGTCCTCGCTCGGTTCCCAGTCCGCGTAGCACCAATAGCGGCGCTCGGAATGCTTTCGCGGCCGCGAGCCGCAGAACGTGACGCTGTTCCTTGTCCAGCGCCAGCAGCGCCGCTGCTCGCGCCGACCAGTCGGTAGTTGTTTCCGAGTAGGTATCCACTCGGAACTGACCCTCGAACGCGAGCCGCTCAGTTGCCT
>JAUXUZ010000365.1 GCA_030680655.1 Phycisphaerales bacterium | reverse complement strand
CGCTGGTGGAGGCCTGCCAGCGGCGGGTGGCCTGGGTGGCAGCACCAACTCGGGCATCGGCGGTATCGGTACAAATGGTGGGCCGGGCCTTATCGGCTTCAGCGGAAACAACGGCGGGCCCGGCGGCAACGGCGGTCAGTTCATTCCCAGCGCGCTCCTGGTGTCGGTGCTCAATGGCGGTACCGGCGGCGGCTCTGGAGGTGGTGGCGGCGGCGCGGGTGGTGGTGGTGGCGCAGCATCGGGCGCAGGTGGCGGGGGTGGCGGCGGCGGGCACGGTGGCACTGACGGGCTCGGGAACGTCTGCTTCGGTGGCGGCGGCGGCGGCGGCGGAGCGGGCGGGTCCGGCGGCGATGGTGGCGACGGTGGCCAGGGCGGCGCTGGCGGGACGGGTGGCGGTGGCGGAGGTGGTGTGCAGATCGTCGTTCAGGGACGGATCAACAACGTCGGCGCGATCAAGGTTCGCGGCGGTGATGGCGCTGCGGGCTCGCCCGGCGGCAGCGGGCCGCTCGGAACTGACGGTGGCGCCGGAGGTGCCGGAGGCCAACCCGGCGGGCCCACGTGTGGACTCGGCGCACCCGGGGGCGCTGGTGGCGCAGGAGGCACGGGGGGCGTTGGTGGTGGTGGAGGCGAGTCGGGCGACGGCGGGCGAGGCGGCGGTGGATCGGGCGGCACGGTCTTCATCGCCGCGACGGCGTTCGAAGGCGCGGGCACCGTCGATGTGTCAGGCGGCCTTGGTGCCTTCTCACGTGCGGCGAACGGTCGCGTGCTGTATGGAGACGCCGTTGTCGGTTCGCCGACGTATACCCACACGCTCAACCCTGTGCTCATCAGCCGCACGTTCGACTACGTGCCTCTGGTTACCTCGCCGTATTTCCCGGCCCTGACATCTCCGAACATCGTCCGTGAGGCGTCGGGCGCGTTCGATCTCGACGCGGGGCCGGGGCCCTTTGGCCTCCTCCCATCCACGACCGCCGGGCTTGATCCGGCCATGCTCGCGGCGGTTGCCGGTGCGCCGGCACGGGCCCGCGCGGCGCTGCTGCGCTACGACTCCGGGCCGCTCGGCTTCAGCGTGCAGTACAACACGGCCAGTGTCACCTCGAGCACCGAGTCGCTCGACATGTTCGTGGTCGTGAACCTGACCGGGGAGACACTGCCGGTGACGGTTAACAGCGCATCGATCGCGCGGTTCCCCGGCGATCGCCGCAGCGAACTCGGCGGGCCGGGCACTGTTGAGACGATCCTGCAGCCCGCCGCGCGGGCGTGGGCCTGCCTTGGGCCGGAATCGCTCACGCAGACGATCGCGCTGGCGATCGGCCCGACCGCCGGCTCGCTCGCGATCGCCGATGCCGAGGCCACCACGCAGCTGGTCTACCTGATCGACCCGTGCGGCCCGGCCGACGTCGGCTCGCAGGGCGGCATCACGGGCGCAGATGGGGTCCTGGACAACAACGACTTTGTGGTGTTCATCGACCTCTTCTTCAACGCCGATCTTCGGGCTGACTTCGGTCAGCAGGGGGGCATCGCCCCGGGCGATGGGCTCTTTGACAACAACGACTTCATCGTCTTCATCGATTACTTCTTCGCGGGATGCTGAGGGCGCGGGTCTGAGGGTGCCGAGAGCGCAGGTGCGTTTGGGTGGAATCGGGTCCATGAGCCCTTCCCCCCCGGTCGGGCCTCTGTGGGGCCTCGGTTCGTGGCCTTTTTCTCATTGGCCGATTCCCTGTGCGGGGGGCTGAACATCTTGTACACTCAAGGGATGCCCACATCCACCCTCAATCGCCCGCGCTGCCGACCCTTACCGCTCGCGAGGCTCACCCGTGGGCTGGGGGTGATCGCGCTCTTCGCCCTGCTGTGGCCGGCGGCCCCGGCCGCTCTGGCGCAGGCGCCCGCCAACAACGCGCGCTCCAACGCCCAGCGGCTGAGCTTCGACGGCGCGAGCAACATGTGGATGATGCACTTCGCGGGTAACGGCGGGGCGATCTCGTCAACCTGCGGCGGGGAGAACCTGCAGGATGTCTGGTTCATCCTCACCGCGACCGCCAGCGAGCCGGTCTGGGCGCGGCTCTGCTACACGGACTGGCCCTACACGATGCAGGTCTTCCGCTCCGATGCCGCCAGCCCCCCCACGATTGGTGCGCAGCTGGTCTGTTCCACCGTGCCGGCGGGCGGCGCGTGCGGGGGGACGGGGGCGGGGCTGGTGACGTGGAACGCGCTGGCGGGTGAGTCGTACCTCATCCGCCTGGCGTGCGACCCGCAGCTGTACTACGGCGGCGGGTTCACCCTCACCACCGGCGCGGGTCAGCCGACCGAGCCGCTGCCGCCGGCGACGAGCGAGGGGGCCGACATCGTGGTGGGCGACTGCTGGGGTGTGACCAACTTCGGCACCGACACCGTCAACGGGCAGCTGGTGCGGGCGTTCGGTGTCGGCGGCGACGCGTGGAACCGCGGCAACCAGACGCTGGCGTGGTACCCCAACACCGCGCGGCACCCGGTCATTGCGCAGAACATCTACCGCGACTTGAACGGGCGCTTCGACAACATCGGTCTCTCTTGGCTCAAGCACGGCTTCGGCTCGGAGAACGCGACGCGTTACGGCCCGTGCGCCACGCCGTTTGGCAACGGCAGCACGCTGGGCACGAATTGCGCCGACGCCTACACCTCAACGCAGAACGGCGGGCGCAGCGGCGTGGGGCCAAGGTGGGATGTCAACCCCATGACGGGCTCGTTCACGTGGGACTGGCCGACGATCGTCGGCCCGCAGCCGAGCGACGTCGCCAGCCGCCGCCTGCAGGTGCCCGCGGCCGAGTGGGCCGTGCCCGGCGCGGAGTACTGGGTGGATGTGCACTACGTCTGCTCCGATGATGCGTCATGGAACAACGGACGCAACAACGTCTCGGCGCGGCGGATCGTCAACATCCCCACCGCCAACACCTACGCCTCGACGCTGATCTTCAACGGCAGCACCACCGAGCAATCGACGACCGCGCTGCAGGCGTGGGCCAACCGCGTCAACGCGGCGACGCCGGGGGGCGCCAACGGGGCGAACGGCGTGCAGGTCTCGGTCGTCGACTTCCACGAGCTGACGCAGCCGGCGCTGGATGTCAACGGTAACCAGTCGGCGGTGATGAAGGACTGCTACGGGCAGTTCCAGGTCTACAGCCGCGTGAGCGACAACGGCAACGGCACGTGGACGTACCTCTACGGCATTTACAACGTCAACAGCCACCGCGCGGCGGCGGGGCTCAGCATCCGGCTCCCCGCGGGGGCGAGCGAGTCGAACCTCGCCTTCAAGGCGCCGCTCTACAACTCCGACGAGCGGATCGACAACTCGCTGTGGATCAGCAGCAAGGCGGGGGGCGTGCGGGCGTTCGGGTTCAACCCGTCGTTTGCGCAGACGATGACGATCGGCGGCATCGGCGCGGTGAGCGTGCAGCCCAACTACGTCTACTGGGGGTCGATGTACACGCAGTCGTTCACGTGCAACGCCCCGCCGGCGACGGGCGCAGCGTGGCTGAAGCTCGGCCGCCCGCCCGCGGGTGCCACGGGGTACCAGGGTGACACGCTGGCGGTCAACGGCCTGAAAGTACCGGCGGTGTGCGTGGCCGATGTGGGCTCGCAGGGTGGCATCCTCGCGCCCGACGGGCAGCTGGACAACAACGACTTCGTCGCGTTCATCAACGCGTTCTTTGATGGCAATCAGACGATCGCCGATGTCGGCCGCCAGGGTGGAATCGCCGGGGGTGACAACGTGCTCAACAACAACGACTTCATCGTCTTCATTGACGGGTTCTTCGCCGGGTGCGGTTGAGCGGACGGCGGCACGGCCCCAACCTCGCACGCACCACGCGGCAGGCGTCTCAGAACGGCTTGCCGCCGAGGTTCTTGCCCTTCTTCTTTGACTTCTTGTTGGCGCGCACGCCCGGCATGCCCGCCTTGCGGTCGAGGCTCGGGCCGACGCCCGCTGCGCCACCGTCAACATCGCCGCGGCGGACCTTGGTGGCGCCACCTTTGCCAGCGGTGACCCCGCCCCCCCCACTGGGCTTGATCTTGCCGCTGCGCAGCAGCGCGGCCTGATCGCGCAGCTTGGCCGCCTTTTCAAATTCCATCGCGGCCGCGGCCTCGAGCATCTCCTCTTCGAGCATGCGGGTCAGCTCGGCGACCTCGTACTCCGGCTCGCTCTGGCGGACGGCGTCGCGCACCGCGCGCCCGGCGCGCAGCTCCTGCTCCATGCCGTCGCGGATCGCCTTGATGATCGTGGTGGGCGTGATGCCGTGCTCGGTGTTGTACGCTCGCTGCTTCTCGCGGCGGCGGTCGGTCTCGTCGATGGCGGTCTTCATCGAGGGTGTGACGCGGTCGGCGTACATGACGACCTTGCTGTCGCTGTTGCGGGCAGCGCGGCCGATGGTCTGGATGAGGCTCGTCGGTGAGCGGAGGAAGCCCTCCTTGTCGGCGTCGACGATGCAGACCAGGTTCACCTCCGGCAGGTCGAGCCCCTCGCGCAGCAGGTTGACACCGACGAGCACATCGAACTCACCCTTGCGCAGGCCGGTGAGGATCTCCAGCCGCTCGAGTGTCTCGATCTCACTGTGGAGGTAGCGGACGCTCAGCTTCTGCTCGTGCAGGTAGAGCGTGAGGTCCTCGCAGAGGCGCTTGGTGAGGGCGGTGATGAGGACGCGCCCGCCCCTGGCCACCGCGTCCTTGCACTGGGCGATGAGGTCGGGTACCTGCCCGGCGGCGGGCTTGAGCTCGATGACCGGGTCGAGCAGGCCGGTCGGGCGGATGACCTGCTCGGCGACGACGCCCCCCACTTTTTCAAGCTCGTAGGGCGCGGGCGTGGCGCTGACGAAGACCACCTGCGGCGTGACGGACTCGAACTCCTCGAACTTCAGCGGGCGGTTGTCCATCGCGCTGGGGAGGCGGAAGCCGTGCTCGACGAGGACCTTCTTGCGGGCCTGGTCGCCGTTGTACATCGCGCGCACCTGCGGGATGGTGACGTGGCTCTCGTCGATGATCAGCAGCCAGTCGTGCTCCTGGCGGCGCTGGAGCCGGTAGAGGTGGCGGTCTTCGTGGCCACCGGTCCGCTCGTCGGCGCTGGCGGGCTGGGGCGAGTAGTCGAAGTAGTCCATCAGCGTCCACGGCTTGCTGCCGGGCGGGCGGCCGTCCAGGTGCCGCGAGTAATTCTCAACACCCTGGCAGACGCCGGTTTCCTCGAGCATCTCCAGGTCGTACTTGGTGCGTGCGAGGAGGCGCTGGGCCTCGAGGAGCTTGCCCTCAGCGCGGAGCGCGGGGACCTGCTTCTCCATCTCTTCGCGGATGCCGCGGAGGGCGTCGGCCATGCGTTCCTCGGGCATGACGTAGTGCTTGGCGGGGAAGATGAAGACGCGGTCGCTCTCGTCGGCGATGACCTCGCCGCTGGTGGGGTTGATGAGGCTGATGCGTTCGACGGTGTCGTTGAAGCCGCCGCCGAGCTCGACGCGCACGGCGTACTGCTCGTAGGCGGGGAAGATGTCGACGGTGTCGCCGCGGGCGCGGAACATGCCGCGCTGGAACTCGATGTCGGCGCGGGCGTAGAGCATGGCGTCGAGCGCCAGGAAGAGGCGGCGGCGGTCGATGGACATGCCCTTGTAGAGCGTCATCACCTTGGCGCCGTAGGCCTCGGGCGAGCCGAGACCGAAGATGCACGAGACGCTGGCGACGACGATGGTGTCGCGGCGCGAGAGGATGTTGCTGGTGGCGGCGAGGCGCAGCTTGTCGAGGTCGTCGTTGCGCGACGAGTCCTTCTCGATGTAGATGTCCCGCGCGGGGATGTACGCCTCGGGCTGGTAGTAGTCGTAGTAGCTGACGAAGTAGCTGACGGCGTTCTCGGGGAAGAGCTCCTTCATCTCTTCGTAGAGCTGGGCCGCGAGGGTCTTGTTGTGGCTGAGGATGAGCGTCGGCTTCTGCGTGCGCCAGATGACGTTGGCCATCGTGAACGTCTTGCCTGTGCCGGTTGCACCCAAGAGGCACGACCACTTCTCGCCCGAGTTGATGCGGGAGGTCAGCTGGTCGATCGCCTGCGGCTGGTCGCCCAGTGGCTTGTAGGGTGTGGCGAGCTTGAAGGGACGCGTCGTGGGGAGCACGGGTGATGGTACGGGAGACGCGGAAGGCGGGTTCACCACAGGGGACGCAGAGGGCACAGAGGAAGGCAGGAAGAGTTTCTTACAACGAAGGTACCGAAGGGAGCGAAGGAGGAGGGAAGGAGGAGGGAAGGAACGCGGAGGCGCGGAGAAGCGCAGAGGACGCGGAGGAGGAGCGGGCGGATGGGTTTAGAAGCCTGAGGCTCTGAGGACTCGGGCGAAGCCCTCGAGGAACTTCTTCTGCTGGCCGCTGGCCGGGAAGGGGAGGCGCTCGTCGATGACGGGCAGGCCCGCCTTTGTGAGCGGCTCGAAGGCGACGTCGTGGACGATCGACTTGATGAGGGCGATGTGCTTCGGCTTCAGCTTGCGGCAGCGGTCGATGAGGCCGCGGATGCAGGGGGTGAGGATGGCCGCGCTCGGCTGCTTTGCGTTCTCTTCGTGCAGGTCGATCATGAAGAGCCCGGCGTCGCGGAGCTCGGCAAGGTGCCCGGCCTTGCCCTCGCGCGTGGGCTTCTGGCCCGTCAGTCCTTCGTAGACGTAACGAAACAGCCAGTCGTGCCGGTCCACATCCTCAAAGTAGAAGTAGCGGCCCGTGTCGCACGGCGGGGCCTCGGCGACGAGCAGGAGTTTGATCTTCCTGGGCTGGTACCTGGCCGCGGCGGCGCGGCGGGCGGCGAGGGCGTTGGTCGTGGCGGACATGGGCGAAGGTAGTGGCGCCCATCCCTCTTCGCCCCGCCCACGGCCCGGCGTGCAAGACGGGCTTGTGCAACCGCCCCGAAACTGGTTATGCTGCCGCCATGCTGCAACGTTACCAACCGTCGGGCGCGTTCACGGGCAAGGTCTTCGCCGGGGCGCCGCTGGTGCTGCTGGGGGCGGCGGTGCTCGGCGTCGTCTACCAGGCCGCGATGCACTGGGTCCCGCTGATCCTCCTGGAGGTGCTCGCCGTGGCCTTCATGTGCATGCTCACCGGCGGCCTGGTGGCCTACCTGACCAAGGCCACCCACTGCCGCAACCGGATCGCCGGCGCTGCGGTCGGGCTCGCGGCGGGCCTGGTGGCCGTGGCCGTCTCGCACGCGGTGGAGTACCGGCTCTCGCGGCCGGGCATCATCGCCCTGGCACCGCCGGACATCCGGACCGCGGTGGATGCGAACTTCGGGTTCCTCGACTACTGCGAGCTGCGCGCTGAGGCGGGGTGGACGTTCGGCAAGGCGGGCCAGTCGTCGACAAGCTCGCCGACGGTGTCGGGGTTCATGGTCTACATCTTCTGGGGTGTCGAGGCGGTGATCCTCATCGGCGCGGGGACGCTCGGCGGGTACAAGGGCGCCTCGCGGCCCTACTGCGAGCCGTGCGGCAAGTGGGCCGACTTCAACATGCTGGTGCTGGAGGTCCCCGAGCCCTCGGCCGAGATGACCGCCAACGTCAAGGCCGCGATGAGCGTCGCCGCGCTGGTGCCGCCCCTCTCGGCGATGACCGTCCCGCCGCCCCCACCACCGCCGCCGATCCCCACCGACCCCAAGGAAGCGAAGAAGCAGGCCAAGCAACTCGCCAAGGCCGCCAAGGGCCCCAAGACCACGGCCTGCCTGCGCTACAAGGTCGAGAGCTGCCCGCAGTGCAAGATGCTCCACACCCTCGCGGTCGAGCACGAGGTGATCACCAAGCGCGGCACCAAGACGGAAAAACGCCTCACCCCGCTGCACAAGGCCGTCGTGGTGAGCAGCGAAGAGGTCGGGACGCTGGCGCAGCTGAAGGCGTGAGGCAGAGGGCCGCTTTACCACAGAGCCGTGCGCAACGCAGCGAAGCGGAGTGGAGCCGGAAGATCGATCGCCGTGCAGGTTGAAAACCTGCACCACGACACAGAGAACACAGAGGAAGGCGGTGAGGGGCAAGGCAAAGAAAAGCCCCAGAACTCCGCCCGGGGCTGGTGTGCCTGTCAGGTTCTTCGATTCGTGACTCAGGACTCACGACTCACGACTTCTTCCCTCACACCGTCGGCACCCCGCGCTGCCGGGCCTCGAAAGGCCGACAACCGGTGGCTGCTCCATGACTCGGCAAGGGCGGAGGGCCGGATAAGTCTCAGCTCCGATATTCTCTGCGATTCTGCCGTCCTTGCGCCGGTTCCATCCCCATCGCGCGGTCGCGGTTCGCGGCGCTCGCGCAAGGACAGCGCGATCGGGAAGCGTTCCCTGCCACGCTTGAAGAGCGCAGGGGTCCGCTTAAGGAGCTTAAGGGGACGCTTGAGGAGCGCAAGCGGCCGCTAATGGAGCGCAAGGGTCCGCTTTAGGAGCGCAAGGGGACCCTTGAAGAGCGCAAGGGGACGCTTGAGGAGCGAACCCGGTCGCAAGAGGAGTTCTTTCAGGGCCGGGCAAAGACCCTCGCCGCCTTCATCCGGGCCGGCGTGCCCCCCGCTTTGGTGTAGACTCCGCGGATGCCCAGTGCCCTGCGTGCGGAAAGCAGAAGACCAGCCACGGATACACGCGGATGAACACGGATCAGAAAAGAAAGCTGAAGAGGCCCGGCCGCAAGCGCAGGACGCTGGGCTGGACGCTCCTCACCCTCGGCCTGCTTGTGGCGGGG
>JAUXUZ010000360.1 GCA_030680655.1 Phycisphaerales bacterium | reverse complement strand
TGGAAGTAGGCGAGGAACTGGGCCGCGAAGAAGGCCATGGCGATGACGGGTGCGAGCGAGCGGACAGCGCTGTAGAAGGCATCGCAGACCGACTGCTGCGTGCGGAGTTTGCCGGTCATGAACCCGTAGGTGAGGCCGGGTGCAAGGAAGATGAAGAACATCATCGGGACCAGGACCTGCGACCAGCGGGCGGAGGGGCGGTCGGTCGGCTGCGGCTGCCCGTCGCCGTAGAGGGGCCAGCCTGGGAGCTTGACCATCGCGATGTAGAGACCGATGAACGCGAGCATGACCAGGAGTGAGACGCCGAGCGCTCGCTTCTCGGTGGGCGTGGGGGCGACAAGCTCGGTCGGTTGTTCGGCGGTGTTGACCGGCGACGAGCGTCGCAGGCGCTTCTCGATGAAGAGGTCGGTCACGGCCCAGCCGGCGGCGGTGAGGACGAAGACGGAGGCGGCCTTGAAGTACCAGTTGGTGGTGGCGAGGACGTTGACCGTCGGGTCGATGCCGCGCCCCGCGGCGGTGGCGAAGCCCGCGAGGACGGTGTCTGCGCCGGTGACAAAGAAGCCCGCGCCGAAGCCGCCGGCGACCCCGGCGAAGGCGGCGCCAGCCCCGGCGAGGGGGTGGCGGCCGACGGCGTAAAAGAGGGCCGCGGCGAGCGGGGGGAGGATGAGGTAGCCCGCGTCTGAGGCGATCGACGCGTTGCAGCCGAGGAAGATGATCATCGGCGTCAGCAGCTTGCGTGGGGTGAGCATCGCCAGATACCGCATGAGTGTGGCGAAGAGTCCGACCTTTTCGGCCACGCCGATACCGAGCATGCAGGTGATGATGAGCCCCAGCGGTGGGAAGCTGGTGAAGTTGCGGACCATGTTGGCGAGCATCCAGTAGACGCCCTCGATGGTGGTCAGCGACTGAACGAAGATGGGCCCGCCCTCTCTGGCAACGAGCGTGATCTTGTTCTGCGCGTCGAGTTTGGGCGTGACGGGCTGAACGTGCCAGCCCAGGGCGGCACCGGCGGCCGAGAGCGCGATGACCAGCACGGCGAGCCCGGCGAAGATGAGGACCGGCTCGGGGAACTTGTTGCCGACCCGTTCGATGATGTCCAGGAAGCGGAAGCCCGACGTGGGCGGGGTCGGCTGGCCCTTGGGCGGGTGGCCGGCGGGATCGTCGGGGAATGGGGCGGAGGGGGGGGGAGGGGCCATGGGTGGTGCAGACTAGCGGCGGCTGCCGATGAAATCTGTTAGACTCGGCCCTTCCTGACCTGCCGCCCCCGGCCCCGATCGCCCTGACCAAGTGGAGCGTCCGTAATGCAGACAAGCAGCAGCAGCGGTATTCCCGGCGTCCCTACCTCGACGGCGGCGACGTTACTTGGTCATCCGAAGGGGCTGTTTGTGCTGTTTGCGGTGGAGATGTGGGAGCGGTTCAGCTACTACGGGATGCGGGCGTTGCTGGTGCTTTACCTAACGACGCCGGGCTCGGGGATGAATCCTCTGCCGCTCGGAAAGCCAGAGGGGTTTAACCCCGGACCGGGCTGGAGCGATGGCGAAGCGAGCACGCTGTACGGCTGGTACACCGGCCTGGCCTACCTGCTGCCGATCTTCGGCGGCTTGGTCGCCGACAAGTTGATCGGCACGCACCGGTCGATGGTGGTCGGCGGCAGCGTGATCGCCCTGGGCCATGTCGCGCTGGCGATCTCTGGAATGGGCGGGTTCAACGGCACGCCGGTGGGGATGTCGATCTTCATCTTCGGCCTGGCGCTCATCGTCTTTGGAACGGGGCACTTCAAGCCGAGCGTTTCGGTGATGGTGGGGCAGCTTTACCCGCAGGGTGACCCGCGCCGTGACGGTGCGTTCACGATCTTCTACATGGGCATCAACCTCGGCGCGTTCCTCTGCGCCTTTGTCTGCGGAACGCTGGGTCGCCAGGTCGGCTGGCACTGGGGCTTCGGTGCCGCGGCGATCGGCATGCTCCTTGGCCTTGGCATGTACACCTACTTCCGCCCGAAGTACCTTGCCGACGTCGGGCTCCCCCCCGAGAACGGCAAGCCATCGCTTGCGTCGACGTTTGTCGTCGCCGCGGTGGTGCTCTCAGCGGTAGTCGCCGGGCTCTTCCACCTTGGCGTGTTCGCGCATATCAAGTCGCTGATCGCTGACATCGCTACCAACGCGCTGCTGGGCTGGTCGATCGTCGCGGTGCTTGTCGTGGGCGTGCTGGCGTGGGTCATGTGGTTCATCTCGAAAAACCGGCCCGAGGACCGCGGCCCGGTGATCACGATCTTCGTGTACATTGTCTTCAACGCGTTTTTCTGGATGGCGTTCGAGCAGGCGGGATCGAGCATCAACTTGTTCACCGACCGGTACACCGACCGCAACCTGGGCGGCTTTGAGGTTGACACCACGTGGTTCCAGTCGGTGAACGCGGGGTTGATCTTCATGCTGGCACCGCTGTTCGCCTGGCTGTGGGCGTCGATGGGTCGGAAGAAGATCAATCCGAGTCAGCCGGTGAAGATCGCTCTTGGGCTGCTGTTCCTCTCCCTTGGCTTCGTGTTCATGGTCTGGGGTGCGCGGGAGGCGGGCGCGGGCGTCGAGCAGGCCGCGGGCGTCACCGTGGCCAAGGCGTCGATGTTCTTTATCCTCGCTGCGTACTTCTGGCACACCGTCGGTGAGTTGTGCCTGTCGCCGACTGGGCTCTCGTACGTGACCAAGGCGGCGCCGGCGCGCTTCATGAGCCTGCTGATGGGGCTGTGGTTTGTCTCGTCGTTTGTTGCCAACCTCGGCGGCGGCCTGATCGCGGCCCAGGTGGAGGCGATCGAGAAGGGCAACATCAAGCTGCCGTGGAACTTTGGCGGGCAGGCGGACTTCTTCTTCCTGTTCGTGGCCGTTCCGGCGATCGCCGGTGTTGTGATCCTGATCGCTTCGCCGTTCCTCAAGAAGTTGCAGAGGAGCTCGCTCGATTGATTCAGGCGGCCGGGCGCGGGTGACTTCCTATGCTCAGCCGTGCCGCGCACCGCTTCTGGACAGCACGGGTCGATGATGTTCTCCAACCGCTCGTGGGGCATGCTGATGAAGCTGGCCTACGACAGCGGGTGGAAGCCGATGGGCTGCCTTGAGCCGGATGCGTGGCAGGCGGTTGACAGCGCGGGGAACCCGCAGCGGTTCTTCTCGATGGACTATTTCTCGCGGCGTGGCCAGAAGGTGATGGCCGCGGACGCCGCGGCGATCGCCGACGCTCTGGAGTCTGGGCTGCTGGACGTGCCGACGTTCGACGCGCTGGGGCTGAAGGTGAGCACGAGCATCGATGTGCCGGGCCTTGCCCGTCCGATGCGGGCGCTGCGCCCGGGCGTGAAGGTGAACCCGTTTGAGTATTTCAGCGGCGAGAACCGCGGGCCGCTGAAGCAGTTCATCGAGTTCTGCCGCGGGGGCGGGTTTGCGATTGTCTAGCCGTGGCGTCCGTGCGGTCGCAGATCAGTGGAAGATCAGCCAGGCGATGACAAGCAGGAAGGCCAGGATCACAAACAGCACAAGCCCAAGGGCCAGGAACGTGGCGATTTTGCTCCGTTGCTTGACCATAGAGATCTTTCCGGCCCGCTGAGCGGGCGTTGAGTGAGGCTTCTCGGGCGGGTGGGTGTTGGTCATGACGGTAGCGGATCGTTTGGGTCGCTGCGGTTGCGATGTCAGTCTACTTACTCGCCGGGCACGTAGCTGACGGCCCCTTCCCAGGGGGAACTGGCGGTGGCGTAGAGGCGTTTGGGGATGCGGCCGGCGAGGTAGGACTGGCGGCCGGCGAGGGTTCCGTTCTTCATCGCGTGCGCCATCAGCACAGGGTCTGCGGCGTGGGCGACGGCGGTGTTGAGCAGCACGCCGTCGGCGCCGAGTTCCATGGCGATGGCCACATCGCTGGCCGAGCCGACGCCCGCGTCAACGATGACGGGGAACGACGGGTCGCCCTGCTTGAGCAGCTCAAGGCAGAGGACGATGTTGTTGCGGTTGAGCACGCCCTGGCCGCTGCCGATCGGTGAACCGGCGGGCATGACGGCGGTGGCCCCGGCCTCTTTGATCCGCAGCGCGGCGATGGGGTCGTCGCTGCTGTAGGCGAGGACCTGGAAGCCCTCTTTGACGAGCGTGCGTGTCGCCTCGACCGTCGCGGTGGGGTCGGGGAGCAGGGTCTTCTTGTCGCCGAGCACCTCGAGTTTCACCCAGCCCGCGCCGGGGTTGCCCAGCTGCTCGAGGAGCTCGCGCCCCAGCAGCGACACGCGGACGGCGTCTTCGGCGCTGAAGCAACCGGCCGTGTTGGGGAGCACCGTGTAGCGCTTGGTATCGAGGGCGTCGAGCAGGCTCTGGCCCTGTTCGTTGTAGAGGCGTTCGCGGCGCACGGCGACGGTGACGACCTCGGTTCCGCTGGCGTCCAGGGCCGCTCGCATGGCGTCGAGCGTCTTGTACTTGCCGGTGCCGACGATCAGCCGG
>JAUXUZ010000355.1 GCA_030680655.1 Phycisphaerales bacterium | reverse complement strand
GCCCACTGCTGCGCCCGGCCTACTTCGTGCCCGAGACCAAGACCGTCAAGGAGCTGCTGAAAGAGCTGATGGCCAAGAAGGTGCACATCGCCATCGTCGCCGACGAGTACGGCGGCACCGCGGGCATCGTCACGATCGAGGACATCATCGAAGAGGTCTTCGGTGACATCAAGGACGAGTACGAGAGCCCGACCGCCGAGACGCCCGACGTGGTGCTGCGGATCGACGACCGGAAGGCGGACCTGGATGCCGCGGCACGGATCATCGACGTGAACGAGGCGCTTGAGGCGCTGGGCGTGCGGATCCCCGACTCTGACGATTACGACACCGTCGGCGGGTTTGTCGTCACGACGCTGGGGCGGATCCCGGCCAAGGGCGAGCGGTTCGAGCACGAGCGGATGATGTTCACCGTGTCGGAGGCGAAGCCGACGCGCGTGGTCAAGGTGCAGCTTGAGGTCCGCGGTGAGGATGCACCCGCCGTGATCGAAGAGGGCGCGGGGGTGGGGTGAGCAACCCAGCGCGGGGTGGTGCGCTCGGCGGGCGTGCCGCTGACACCCCGGGCGAGTGAACGTACATTTGCCCCGCACCCGAAGACCCTACCGCGTGAGCGAGCATCGATCATGCCCTTGAGACTCCACA
The DNA here is from genome assembly GCA_030680655.1 of Phycisphaerales bacterium. Lineage (GTDB taxonomy): Bacteria > Planctomycetota > Phycisphaerae > Phycisphaerales > UBA1924 > JAJTGZ01. The sequence continues at coordinate 5,715 of JAUXUZ010000355.1, read as the reverse complement.
ACACCCTCACACGCTCCGTCGAGCCGTTCGTGCCCGGCGACCCCGCGCGGGTCACCTTCTATTCCTGCGGGCCCACGGTGTACGACGATGCGCATATCGGCAACTTCCGATCGTTCCTCGCGGCCGACGTGCTGCGGCGCTTCGTGCAGAGCTCGCTCTGCGCCGTCACGCGGCGCGACGGCTCAGCGCACCAGGGGCCGCGCACCGTGACGCACGTGATGAACATCACCGACGTCGGGCACATGACCGACGACGCCGAGGGTGGCGAGCACGGCGAGGACCGCATGGCCGTCGCGGGCCGGCGCCTGCTGGAGGCCAAGAAGAGCGGGCAGCTCCACGCCGACACGCAGATCAACCCAGCCGACCCGTACGCGATCGCCGAGTTCTATGCGCAGCGGTTCCTCGACGATGCGCGGAAGCTCGGGCTGCTGGTGGCCATCGAGGCTCAGCAGGACCCGAGCCTGATGCCGCGCCCGACGCAGAAGGTCCCGCAGATGGTCGCGATGATCCAGACACTCATCGAGCGCGGTCACGCCTACGCCGTCGGCCCGGCCGGGATGCAGGTCGTCTACTTCTCCGTCGAGTCGTTCCCCGCCTACGGCAAACTCAGCGGCAACACGCTGGAGAAACTCCGCAGCGGCGCGGGCGGGCGGATCGATGAGGGAAACCAGCAGCAGAAGCGGCACCCGGCGGACTTTCTGCTCTGGAAGGCCGACCCGAGCCACATCATGAAGTGGGACTCGCTCTGGGGTGCCGGGTACCCCGGCTGGCACATCGAGTGCAGCGCCATGGCCGGCGAACGCCTGGCCGACAGCAGCGGCGCGATCGATTTGCACAGCGGCGGCGAGGACAACATCTTCCCCCACCACGAGTGCGAGGTCGCTCAGACCTGCGGTTGCACCGGCAACGAAACGTACGCGCGCATGTGGTTCCACCCGCGCTTCCTCATCGTCGAGGGCGCGAAGATGAGCAAGAGCAAGGGGAACTTCTTCACCGCGCGCGACCTGTTCGCCAAGGGCATCGAGCCCGGCGCGCTGCGCCTGGAGCTGATCCGCACACACTACCGGTCCAACGCCAACTTCACGATGCAGGGGCTCGAGGACAGCAAACGAATGCTCGATCGGTGGCGCAAGGTGGCGGCGGCAGCCGGAGCCGAGCAGAAGCACCCTCACCTGGCCTCGCAGAGCCCCGGCCACCCTCTCCCAGCGGAGCTGAAAGAGGGAGTACTTGGCGACTTCGCCGCCGCGATGCACAACGACCTGAACGTGGCGGAGGCGATCGGCGTGGTCAACGCGTGGATCAACACCCTCGGAGCGCCGTCGGCGGCCGACGGCGCGGCGATGGGCCTGATCGACGGTGTGCTGGGCGTGCTGTCGCTGGCGCGGGCCGAGAGCACCGCGACCGGCCTGGCCGTCTACGCGCCCGGCGTTACGCCCAGCGAGGCCGTGGAGGCAAAGCTGGCCGAGCGCAAGGCCGCCCGCGCAGCCAAGGACTTCGCCGCCAGCGACCGCCTGCGCGACGAGCTGGCGGCGATGGGGTACGCCATCAAGGACGTCACGGGCGGGAAGGTCGAAGTCTCGCGGAAGGGTTGACCGGGTGCCGCAGAGCCGGGAGAGGGGGGAATCCGTACACTCGCGGCACGCACATGCGTATCACCACGCCCACAACGATCTGGGGTTTCCTGCTCAGCCAGCTGCTGAGGATGCTGACGCTCACGGCGGCGATCCTCGTCGCCGTGCTGTCGTTCGTGGGCGCTGTGCGGATGTTCGCCAACGGAACTCTCGGCGTGGTCGAGACCATCACGCTCGCGGGCTGGCTGACGATCCCCATGCTGCAGTACGCGCTCCCCTTCGCGGGCGGGTTCGCGGCCACGCTCACCTACCACCGCATGAGCCAAGACAACGAGCTGACGGCCTGCTACGCCGGCGGCATCTCGCACCGCACGATCCTGCTCCCGTCGGCGGCGCTTGGCCTGCTGATGGGCCTGGCGATGTTCGCGATGGCCGACCAGGTGATGCCGCGCTTCCTGCGGGCGGCTCAGGAGATGATCACCTCCGACCCCAGCCGGCTGCTCGCCGGGCGCCTGGGCAAGGGGCAGTCGCTCGCGCTCGACCGCGGGCGCAAGCTGCTCTTCGCCGACGACGTGAGCGAGGTTGATCCGGAGCCGGGCGGGCGCGCCTTCAAGCACCTGGTGCTGCGCGGCGTGGTCGCGCTGGAACTCGACGACGCGGGGAACATCGAGCGCGAGGTGAGCAGCCGCCTGGCGGACGTGTGGCTCTACCACGAGGCCGACGCCCCCGACCTGGCCACGGTGAGCGGCCCTGCTGAACGCTGGACGTCCCCCGGTGCCGGCTCGACGACGGCCGTGATGCAGCTGCGCAACCCCGTGGGCGGCAAGACCAATCTCGCCCTGGGCACCGTCGAGCAGACGGTCGTCGCGTACAAGCTGCCCAGCACGTTCCGCGACCGCGCGAAGTACCTCTCCTGGACCGAGCTCGACCGCGCGTGGATGAACCCGCAGCGCCTCACCGCCGTCGACGAGCAGCGTGTGCGTCTGGCGCAGATGCTGGCCGAGCGCACCGCCGTCGACGGTGTGCGTGAGGAGCTGCGCCGCGTCGGCCGCGCCACGCTGATCGACAGCGCCGGCAGGCCCGTGGTCGTTCGCGCATCGGGGATCGAGTTCTCGCCGGCGGCGCGCGGCTTCGCGCTGGTGCCCTCAAAGGCGAAGGGGCCGGTCGAGGTGACGGTGGTCGGGTCTCTGGCGGGCGACGCGGGCGATGCGCCGCGCACACACTCCCACCGCGCGCTGCGGGCCTACCTGGGCCAGCCGTCCGCCGCAGCCGGCAGCGGCACGAGCCTGACGCTGACGATGGAAGAGGTCTCCACCACAACCGGCACAGATAACGCCGACACCGCCGGCGTGCTGACGACGCTCTCGCTGCAAGGCCTGCGCCCCTCCAGCGACCCGCTCGCTGGATTCCTGGCGGCGACGCCCGAGAGCCTGCAGAACCAGACGGCGCTGCGGACGGCCGACCGGGCTGACGCCCCGCTGACGCGCCAGAGCTCGCAGCTGGAACGCGAGATCACGAGCACCCGGCGCGAGGTCCGCGGCAAGCAGCACGAGCGCATCGCCACGAGCCTCTCGTGCGTGGTGATGGTGGTACTCGGCGCGGTGATGGGGATGCGACTGGGCGCTGCCCCGCCGCTGATGGTCTACCTCTGGTCGTTCCTCCCGGCGCTGCTGGCGGAGGTGGCGATCTCGGGCGGGCAGACGATGGTCGTGCAGCACGGCGCGCCGGGCCTGCTGCTTCTGTACGGCGGCGTCGCGCTGGTCGCGGCGCTGGCCCTCTTCCACCTTCGTTTGCTGGTGAGGCACTGACGTGAACACGCTCGACCGGTACATCGCGCGCCAGTTCCTGATCAACGTCGGGGCGCTAGCGATCATGCTCGGCGCGTTCGTGGTGATGGTCGACGTCTCGCTCAACGCCGACGAGTACCTCCGGCGCGCCGACGAAACCTCCGGCGGCGCCGCCGGCCTGCGCCGGGCGCTGGTCACCGTTCTCCTGGTGTGGGACCTCTGGTGGCCGCGCCTGCTGCAGCTGCTCAACTTCACCAGCGGGCTGATCCTGGTCGGGGCGATGGGGTTCACCTTTGCGCAGCTGGTGCGCCACCGCGAGCTTGTGGCGATGATGGCCGGCGGGGTCTCGCTCTTCCGCGCGGCCCGCCCCGTGATGGTCGTGTCGGTGCTGCTGCTGGGCGCGCAGGTGGCCAACCAGGAGCTGGTGCTGCCGCACCTTTCCCCGCTGCTCAGCCGCAGCATCAAGGACGCGGGGAAGCGCGAGTTTGATCGCTACCAGGTGCCGTTGGTCTCCGACAAGCAGGGGCGCGTGCTCACGGCCCGCGAGTTTGACCCCAACACCAGCACGCTGCGCGGGCTCTACGTTCTTGAACGCGACGCGGAGGGGCGCGCGATCAGGCGTATCACCGCCGACACCGCCGTGTGGGACCAGCGCGCGGGCCTGTGGCGGCTGACCAACGGCATCGGGCGCTCCATGCGCCTGGCGGAGCTCTCGCCGACCGACCCCCGCGCGCGCAGCGGCGAGGTGGTGACCACCGTTCCAACCAGCGTGGACCCCACGGTGCTGCTGGCCAACCAGTACCGCTTTTACTCGCAGACGCTCTCGTGGGGCCAGCTGATCGAGGGCATCCGCCTGCCCAACCTCCCACGGTCGATGCGCGACGACCTCTCGCGGATCGCCTGGGGCCGGGCATCGACGCTGGTGGGGATCATCCTGAGCATGGTGATCTGCCTGCCCTACTTTCTCACGCGCGAGCCGAAGAACATGGTGACCCAGAGCCTCAAGGCCGCGCCGGTGGCGATCGGCACGCTGGTGGGCACGGTGCTTGGCGCCTCGGCGCCGATCCCCACCGACCTGCTCCCGCCCATGATCGCCGCCTTCGTGCCGGTGCTGGCGATGCTGCCGATCGCGATCGCTCAGGGAACCAGCATCCGCACGTAGCGCACCGGCTTGCCCCGCTTCACACCGCGAGCGCGCCCCTCACCGAAAGATCACACGCACAACCTCACGCGCAGCAACGGCAAGCGGCGCGCGCGGTGGTTACACTGCCCCCGCCATGGCATCGGTCGTTTTCTACTTTCAGGTCCACCAGCCCTACCGCCTGCGCCGGTACTCGGTGTTCGACTCCGACCCGTTCTACTTCGACAGCCAGAAGAACGGCGAGATCGCCCGCAAGGTGGCCGACAAGTGCTACCGGCCGATGACCAACCTCGTGCTCGACCTTGTCAAGCGCAACGAGGGCCGCTTCCGCGTGTCGTACTCGATCACGGGCGTTGCCCTCGACCAGTTCGTCGAGCACACGCCCTACGTGATCGACACGTTCAAGCGCCTCGCCGACACCGGGTGCTGCGAGTTCCTGGCCGAGACCTACCACCACTCGCTGGCGTTCCTCTACTCGCGCGAGGAGTTCAAGACCCAGGTCGACGCGCACACCCGCAAGATCCAGGACCTCTTCGGCCAGACGCCGACCGTCTTCCGCAACACGGAGCTGATCTACAGCAACGACGTCGCCCGCTACGTGTCGCAGATGAAGGGGCCAGACGGCAAGCCGCGGTTCTACGGGCAGCTGTGCGAGGGGACCGACCCGTTGCTTGGCTACCGCTCGCCCAACTACCTCTACCTGCCCCCCGGCGCGAGCGCCGGGCGCGGCGGCAAGCCGTTCGGGCTGCTGCTGAAGAACTACCGACTCAGCGACGACGTCGCGTTCCGATTCAGCAACCGCGGCTGGGCCGACTGGCCCCTGACGGCCGAGAAGTTCGCAGGCTGGGTCAACAAGATCAACGGCGACGGCAACGTCTGCAACCTCTTCATGGACTACGAGACCTTCGGCGAGCACCAGTGGGCCGACACCGGCATTTTCAAGTTCATAGACGCCCTGCCCGAGAAGATCTTCGACGCCAACCCCGGGCAGAACGAGTTCCTGACGCCGACGCAGGCCTTCCAGAAGTACGACGCCGTCGGCGACTACGACGTGCCGCACATGATCAGCTGGGCCGACACCGAGCGCGACCTCAGCGCCTGGCTGGGCAACGCGATGCAGAGCAACGCGCTCAACGAGGCCTACCGGCTCGAGAAGCTCGTGCGCCAGAAGATCGAGCGTGCCGCGGCGGGCGGCGACGAGGCCGCCAAGCGCCAG
>JAUXUZ010000353.1 GCA_030680655.1 Phycisphaerales bacterium | reverse complement strand
CCCCGCCGCTGATCCGGCGAACGATCAATCCGTGATGGAGGGTGAGGGCTGAGCTCTTGCTCAGCTGCGCGCAGCGATGGGTCTCTTTTCAAAGGTCATTTCGACGCTCAGCGGGGCGCTCGCCAAGACGAAGGAGACCTTCGTCTCCGGCCTCCGCTCGCTCATCCTTGGGCGCAAGCTCGATGAGTCGCTGATCGACGATGTGCAGCGCATGCTCCTTGAGGCCGACGTCGGCAACAAGGCGACAGCGAGGCTCATCGATTCCGCCCGCGCCGATTTCCGCGCCGGCCGGCTCACAGAGAGCCGCGACCTCCTTGAACACCTCAAGCGCGGCCTCAAGACGATGCTCGACCACGATGGCGCATCGGGCGCGGTGCCCCTCGCTGTCGCCGCAGGCAAGCCCACCGTTTGTCTCATCACCGGCATCAACGGCGCTGGCAAAACCACCAGCATCGCCAAGCTCACCAGGTACCTCCAAGATCAGAACAAGACCGTGCTGCTGGGCGCGTGCGACACGTTCCGCGCCGGCGCGGTCCGTCAGCTGGAGATCTGGGGCGAACGTCTGGGCGTTGATGTCGTCAAGGGCAACCCGGGGGCCGACCCCGCCGCCGTGGCTTTCGACGCCTGCAAGGCCGCGATCGCGCGCGGCGTGGACGTCGTCATCATCGACACAGCGGGGCGCCTGCAGACGCAGGACCCGCTGATGAGGCAGCTCGCCAAGATCAAGGGTGTCATCGCCAAGAGCATCCCCGGCGCGCCGCACGAGACGCTGCTGGTGCTCGATGCAACCACCGGCCAGAACGCCCTTCGTCAGGCCGAGGAGTTCGGCAAGGCTACCGGGACTGGCGAGAGCGGGGGCGGTGTCACAGGCATTATCCTCGCCAAGCTCGATGGCACCGCCAAGGGTGGCGTCGTTGTCGCCATCCGCGCGGCCACCAACATCCCCGTCAAGTTCATCGGCACCGGCGAACGCCCCGAGGACCTCGCTCCCTTCGACCCCGACAGCTTCGTCGAGGCCATGTTCAGCGAATGAGGGCTTGGGGGGGGAGGGGGGGAGGGCCCGCTAGGGGCAGCCGGCAAAGAACATGTCGATGAAGACGATGAAGTCGTTGTTGTCGAACACGCCATCGCCGGGAGGGATGCCCCCCTGGCTACCAACATCCGCGGCGGGATCGCCGGCGAAGTAGCGGTCGATGAAAACGATGAAGTCGTTGTTGTCGAGGATGCCATCAGCGCCGGGGACGCCGCCCTGGCCACCGAAGTCGGCACCGCCGCAGGCCGGTGGGAGTTGATGGAGCGTGAGCCCCGCGAGGATGGATCGGCCGCTGCCATCGGTGCCCAGGTCGGTGACGATCAAAGAGGTGAGCATTTGGTTGCGGAACTCGTTTGGAAGGAGGATGCGCTGCTTGTCGAGGCGCGTAAGGCCGTTGTCGTAGACGTTGGTGGTGTCAGCGCTGGCGGTGGTCTGCGGGCCAAAGAACGCTGTATACGAGCGGATGTGCGTGCCGGCGATGAGCGTGGTGGTGTAGTACTGCCCGGCGGCCGTGGAGAACGTGAAGCCGACGTTGGTCGGCACGCTGCCGTCGGTGTTGAGCATGGTGAACACCTCGCCGATGCCTGAGTGGGCGAGCGAGATGTAGATGGATTTGGGGTCGTTGGGGTCGCCTGGCGCAAAGCGCGAGCGCCACGCGTTGTTGCCGGTGGGGGCGATGGCGAAGGGCGTCTCCCCTACGTGTGTGAAGAACCGGGGCCACGGCGCGTTGCCGAGCAGACCGCCGAGCGGGGCGTTGGCGATGGTCGTGAAGACCGGTGGGGCGGGCTCGTCGAAGCGGATAGGGAAGTAGGGGGTGGCGTCGGGCTGCACAACCATCCAGGCCGAGGGGCTGTAGCCAGAGCCGCAGTCGTTGCTCACGCGGCAGTCGTACCACCCCTGCGCGGCCACGGTGATCGGATTGGCAGTTCCGCCGATAATGGTGACCGGCCCGGTTGCGCCGATGACATTGCCCAGCCCCTGTGATGTGCCGTTTATCAGGTCAATTCCGTTTTTGCGCCAGCGGTAAGTGAACGGCCCCGAGCCTGAGGCGACCAGTCCGAAGCCACCAGAGGCAGAGGCGGGGATGTTGACCCAGGTGTTGTCGGGAGGATTCGAAACACCGGGCCCGTTTCCGCCGGCACCCCATGCGATGATCGGGTTGCAAACCCATGTGGTGGTCATGTTGATGGTGGCCCATGGGCAGCCCTGCTGGTACGGGTTGTGGATCGGGATCGGAACCTGCTGGAGGATCTTGCCCGCGCCGATGATCAACCGCTCGGGCACACTGGCGTTGCCGGCGACGTTGAGCATGGCGAGGGGGAACTTGCCACCGTAGCTGTCGTTTGACCAAGCCGAGGGTGCCTGGCCAAAGTAGATGCCGCTGTCGCCCTGGACCCAGCTTGTCGTGTTAGTAGCCGGGTTCCACTTCATGAGACCGTTGGTGATGTCACCCCCGATGAAGAGTTCCGTCGGGCCGGCACCCGCACCGTCGGTGTCGAAGGGCATCATGCAGAGCACGCGCGGCTTGAGCGGCTCGTAGGGGTAGTTTGAGCAGAAGTTGGAGCAGAGCGTGCCGCTGGGGTTAGTGTCCAGCCCCGGCGCCGAAGGGACGCTGAGCCACCCGGCATTGCCGGTGACGTGGTTCTTCCGCCAGCGGACGACCAGCGGGGAGATCCCTCCGTCCATGGTGCGGTAGAAGCTGCCCCCAACAAAGAGCGAGGGGAGCTGAGGGCCCGAGCCGTCCTCGTCGAACTCGCAGAGCGAGAAGACCCGGCGGGCCGGGGAGGGCCAACTCTCGACTGGGTCGAGGCCGGTCCCCAGGGTTGTCCAGTTGGCGCCGTCCCAGAGCGAGATCATGCGATGGGTCAGCGCTCCGTTGGCGGAGAAAGCGCCGCCCGCCGCCAACTTGGCGACGCCGGGACCGGGGCCGTCCTCGTCGAACGAAGCGATAGCGAACACCGAGTCGTTGAACCCCGAAGGCGGGTTCTCCCAGAGTTGGCCGCCGGTGAGGCGGATGAGGTTCCCGCAGTTGACCTGGCCTTGCGCTGCGGAGGCGTGGGCCGCGCTCATCTGGCCGCCCAGGTAGAGCTTCGGTGCGATCGGTCCGGTGCCGTCGTCGTCGTGCACGCGCATACACCAAACGGTGTTGTTAAGCCCGTTGCGCACGCCGGTGAAGGTGGTGCCGTCGTAGCGCATGATGTTGGGGCTGTTGATGCCGTTCCAGCCGCTGAACCGCCCGCCGATGTAAAGCCGCGCCGGGTTCGGCCCGCCCTGGTCTTCATCAAACAGCTCGAAGCACGACACCACGCCGTCGAACCTCGGCGAGATGGGCACCCACGTGCTCGTAGCGGTGTCCCAGCGATCGAGGCGCGTCCACTCGCTGGAGATGGTGAACTGGTTGGCGCAGTCGGCCGGGCCGATGTAATGGATGGCCGCGATGAAGATCGGCGCGAGCGGGCCGGTGCCGTCAGGATCAAAGAGGGTGATCGCCGGGACATCGAACGCGCCGGCGACAACGCCGTTGCCGGGGGCCAGATCGTCGGGCTTGTCGTTGAAGTAGACGAAGTAGTCGGTCGGGCACTGCGCAAGAGCAGCGGTGGCTGCTGCACAATGGCCCGCTACAGCCGCGGCGAGAAAGGAAAGCGGACGCATACAACCACTCCACTAGGGGGGAGGCAACAGGCCTACGCGGTTGCAAGGTACCACGAATTCTTGCGCGGTGCCAACCCGACACTGCGTCCGGTGGGAGAAAAGCGAGTTTTTCGGACGATAGCGTCAGGCCTTCGGCGGGGGTGCGTTGTTGGCTGCTTGTGCCGCGGCCTGTGCCGCCGCGTGGGCCACCGCATCCCACGTGCTCTTGACGTGCAGGTCGGTGAGCTGCTTCTCCGGCACCGTGCTCGGGGCGCGGGTCATCAGGTCCTGGCCGATCTGCGTCTTGGGGAAGGCGATCACGTCGCGGATGTTGTCGGTGCCGCAGATGTGCATGATGAGGCGGTCGAATCCGAAGGCGATGCCGGCGTGCGGCGGTGCGCCGTACGACAGGGCTTCGAGGAGGAAGGAGAACTTTTCCTTCGCGCTCTCGGGGGTGAGGCCCAGGAGCTTGAAGACCTTGCTCTGCACGTCCTTGTCGTGGATGCGGACGCTGCCGCCGGCGATCTCGCTGCCGTTGAGCACGATGTCGTAGCCCGCGCTGACGATCGACTCGATGGCGACCTCGTCGTCGACGTCGGCGTTGACGAAGAGGTCACGCTGGTCGTCGCGCGGTGCGGTGAAGGGGTGGTGCATCGCCACCCACTTGCCCGTCTCCTTGTTGCGCTCGAACATGGGGAAGTCGATGACCCAGAGGAAGTTCCACGGGCCACCCTCTGCGCCCGGCTTGGGCACGAGGCCCATGTCGCGGGCGACTTGCTGGCGGAGTTCGCCCGCGGCCTTGGTGGCGATGGCGTAGGTGTCGGCGAAGAAGAGGATGGTGTCGCCGATCTGGGCCCCGCTGGCGGCCATGAAGTCGGCCTTGACGGGCTCGAGGAACTTGGCGATGCCCGTGTCGAGCTTGGCGTTGCCGTCCTCACCCTTGATGACCTTGACCACGGCGACACCGCCCGCGCCGAAGCGCTTGACGAACTCGGTGTAGCCGTCGGTGATCTTGCGGGTGAGTTTTTCAGCGCCGCCGGGGACGCGCATGCACTTCACCACACCCCGCTTGCTGTTAAAGGCGGGGCGGTCAGCGCCGAGGGCGAGCTTGTCCTGGAAGACCTTGAAGTCCAACTTCGCCGCGAACTCGGAGATGTCCTTGATGCGCAGGTCGTAGCGCGTATCGGGGCGGTCGATGCCGTAGTTCTCCATCGCATCCCGGAACGTCATCCGCTGGATGGTGGGGATGTCGAGCCCGAGCATCTGCTTCCAGAAGTACTTGATGAACCCCTCCATCGTCTCCATGATGTGCTCACGGCGGACGAAGGACATTTCTAAGTCGATCTGCGTGAACTCCGGCTGGCGGTCGGCCCGCGGGTCCTCATCGCGGAAGCAGCGGCAGATCTGCATGTAGCGGTCAGCGCCGCTCACCATCAGGATCTGCTTGAAGAGCTGGGGCGACTGGGGGAGCGCGTAGAACGTGCCCGGCACGTTGCGGACCGGCACGAGGAACTCGCGGGCGCCCTCGGGCGTCGACTTATAGAGGATGGGCGTTTCGACCTCGAGGAACCCCTCACCGTGGAAGTAGTCGCGGGCGACCTTCAGCGCGCGGCTCCGCGTGCCGAGGATCGACTGCATCTTCGGGCGGCGGAGGTCGAGGTAGCGGTACTTCAGCCGCAGGTCCTCGTTGGGGAGCGCGAGCATGTCATCGGGGAGGAAGGGGGGGTTCTCCGTCTTGTTGAGGACGTCGAGGTGCATGACCACCACCTCGACCTTGCCGGTGGCGAGCTTGGGGTTCTCGCCGCCGATGCGGACCCGGACCTTCCCCTTGACGGCGATGCAGTCCTCGTTGCGGAGCTTGTCGGCACCGTCGAGCACGGACTGGAGGGCGCCATCCTCCCGGTCGAAGACGAGCTGGGTGAGGCCGTTGCGGTCGCGCAGGTCGATGAAGATCAGCCCGCCGTGGTCGCGGTAGGAGTTGACCCACCCGTTGAGGACGACTTCCTGACCGACGTGCGATTCGCGGGCTTCACCACAGTTGACGGTTCGACGGAGCATGAGAGAGGAAACCTTCCTTGGTGGGGCGCTGAGGGCCAGGGCCGGGCTTTCACCGACCTTACACCGGGCGGCGGTGCGCCCGGCGCACAAAACGGCCCGAGTTTAGGCGGCAAGAGGGTCTACGCACGCATCCGGCGGCGCCAGAGCGGCGTACCTGTACCCTGCAGCGACTTCCAAGCCCGTTCCCGCCCCTGTTTTGGCCCGCAGCGCTTTCCTCGGCGGTGCGTGCGGCGCATAATCGAGGCCCACACAGACCCCCGGGCACCTTGCCCGGGCATGAGAAAGACCCGACCATGCTCACGCTCCCCTCGCTCCTGGCTCGCGCCTCCGTTCTCGCCCCGCGCCGCAGCAACCGCGTCGACGACGGGTTTGTCTTTGAGGACCTTGAGCAACGGCAGCTCCTGACCATCACGATCGCCATCCCGATCAACGACTTTTCGCACAACCGCGGCGCACCCGCGGCGGTGGTGAACCTGGCGAACCGGTACACCGACCCCTCGGTCTCGAGCGTTGTGCGGTTCATCACCAACTCGGGCAACCTTGACATGGCCCTCTTCGGCGGGGCTGCGCCCAACACCGTTGCCAATTTCCTTTCGTACGTGAACGCCGGCGCGTACAACAACACGATCTTCCACCGCGAGACGACGGTGCCCCTCGACGGCATCGGCGTGCTGCAGGGGGGCGGCTTCCAGCGGCCCACGGGCAACTACACCACATTCCCCCCCAACGCGGCCGCGACGCCTCAGCCGATCCCCACCAACGCTTCGATCGCCCTTGAGAACCCCACGGGCAACACGCGCGGCTCAATCGCGATGGCGCGTTCGGCCAGCATCAACAGCGCCAACAGCCAGTTCTTCTTCAACGTCACCAACAACCCGAGCCTCGACGACACGACACCGAACATTCCCGACTCCGGCTACGCCGTCTTCGGTACGCTCCTGCCCGCAAGCCTTCAGGTGCTCGATGCACTGGCGGCGTTCCAATCGACGGACTTCTCCACCGACTTCGGCGCTTCGTTCGGTTCGCTGCCGCTGCGTGTTCCGCCCAACGGCCAGGGGTTTGTGCCGCTGCCGATCTTCCCGACCGACTACCTCACAATCTCCAATGCTTCTGTGCTCAGCGGCATCTTCGGTCAGATCAGCGTGGTCAGTGGCAACCCCAACCTTGTCACCGCCTCGCTCAACGGCGGCAATCTCATCCTCACGCCCGTTGGCACGGCGCTTGGAACGGCAACGATCACCGTTCGCATCACCGCCTTCGATGGCACGTTCGTCGAGGATGCCTTCGACATCACCATCACGAACCCGCCCCCGGCGATCGGGGGCATCCAGGGTCAATCGAACATCGCCGTCGGGCAGTCGATGCTGCTGAGCGCATTCGGTGTCCGCGACCTCGACGCGACCGGCGGCGGGGTTGGGTCGGTAGCCTTCTACTACGACACCAATGGCGACGGTGAACTCGACGGCGCCGATGAACTTCTCGGCGCTGACACTTCAGCGACGGGCGGGTGGAACTTCCGCGTCAGTACCTCGGGCATGGTCGCCGGCGCGAATCGGATCTTCGCGCGCGTGACGGATACAGAGAACGCGACGACGACGACGTCTTTGGTTGTGACGCTGCGAGCCACGGTCCCGACGGGAGTCATCACACCCGACGAGACCACTGTCCCACCCGGGCAGAATGTCGGCTTGGACATTGGCGGCCTGCCCGACGCATCCGGCATTCGGCGTGTGAGCATCTTCCTCGATACCGACGGCAACGGGCTGCTCAACCCGCTGACCGACCGCCTGATTGGGCACGCGGTCTACAACTCAGGGAGCGGCTCATGGACCTATACGGTTTCCGGTGAGGACCTCATGGAAGGACTCAACCGCATCTTCGCACGCACGACCGACAACTACGGCAACCTTGGCGGGCTGACTTCGAGTCTCATTACGGTTGATGTCTGACGTCCGACCCGGTCCGCGGTGCTCCCTCGGGAAGGGGGTAGAAAATCTGTCTCCGAACGGGTTTTTTCAGGCGACATTCTGGCCGCGACAGCGCATACTAAAGGCGAACAGCCCCCGTTCTCGGGGGGCTGGACGAGGAAGCCCCATGCACAGAGCCCCCCGCCCGTTCGCCCGTACCTCCAAGGCCCGCTCCAAAGCCGATGGCTTTGTCTTCGAGCAACTCGAACGGCGAGAGCTCTTGGATGTCACTGTCGGCAGCGCCTTGGATGATGTGGTCCAGAACTCAGCGGGAGCGGTGCTGAGCGTCAGCCTGCTGGGGCGCTACACCGACACCAGCGTGACGCAGGTGGTGCGGCTGGTGACCAACGTCGGAACGATCGACATTTCGCTCCGCGGTGACTGGGCGCCGAACACCGTCGCCAACTTCCTCACGTATGTGTCAGAGGGGTTCTACAACAACACCATCTTCCACCGCTCCCAGCGCCCCACCTTTACGATCAACTACGGGCTGATCCAAGGCGGCGGTTTCCGCCCGCCGACAACCGACTACAACGGAACAGTTGACGCGAACAACCAGCCGTCGTTTATCCCCACCGGCACCGACCCTGGCCAGGTTCACGACCCGATCGCCCTCGAGCACCCGACTGGAAACGTTGCGTACTCCGTCGGCCTGGCGCGGTCGACCAACCCAGACAGTGGCACCAGCCAGTTCTACATCAACGTCACCAACAACACGGGCGTGTTCGACGCCGGCACCAACCCGCCGGGCTACGCCACGTTCGGCAGTATCCTCGGGTTTACGAGGTCCGTCGTTGATGCGATCAACAACTACACCTACTACAACGCGTCGGGCGTCTTCAACAGCGCACTGGGCAGCATGCCGCTCTTGCTTCCCTCGCCGCTCCAGTTGCCGGTGCGCCCGACCGACTACCTGACAATCATCAGTGCGACACTGCTCAGCGACCTGACGGGCGTGGAGACCGCGACGTGGTCGGCGAGCGTGACGGACAACCCCTCGCTGGCAAGCGTGTCAATCGACAGCGCCGGCAACCTGCTCGTCACTCCAAACACCACCGGCACCCGCGGTACGGCCACCATCCGGCTGCGTGCCACCAGCGCCGACGGCACGACGTTCACCGACGACGAGTTCACCTACGAGATCACCAACTTCGCGCCGTCGATCGGTGGCATGCAGGGCCAGAGCAACGTCGCCGTCGGCGGCAGCATGCTGCTGAGCGCCTTCGGCGTGCTCGACAACGACGCGGCCGGCTTCGGCGGCGTTGCGAGCGTGCAGTTCTGGTTCGATGCAGACGGCAACGGCGAGTTCGATGAGAACCTCGACACGCTGCTGGGCTCCGACGCCTCGTCCGAGGGCGGCTGGAACGCCCGCATCTCGACCGCCGGCATGGCCAACGGGGCCAACAACATCTTCGCCCGGGTGATCGACACGGATGGAGCAACCGCCGTGTCAATGCGGACGGTTACCCTCGGCGCGGCGGTGCCGACCACCGGCGTAAACCCCGGGTCGACGACCGTTTCGCCCGGCAGCAGCGTCAACCTCGGCTTCGACAACGGCCTGCCCGACACCACCGGCCTGCGCCGCATCAGCATCTTCTACGACACCGACGGTGACGGCATCCTCAACCCGCTCAACGACCGCCTGATCGGCTTTGCCACGTACAACACTGGGTCGTCCAGCTGGGGCTTCACCGTGAGCAGCGAGGACCTCTCGCTCGGCGTCAACCGCATCTTTGCCCGCGTGAGCGACAACTACGGCAACCTGGGTGGGATCACCAGCAGCGAGATCACCGTTGAGGTTCCATGAGTGAGGGCCGCGGCGTCCGACGTCATCCGAGGGCCATCGGCCAGAACTGAAGTTCATCCGCAGCCCGGACCGGAAGCCCGGGCAGTTGTGTTTGCCCCGCCTCCGTTCCATGCCGCTTGGTAGCGAGGCAAGTGGCCGTTGGCTCATCCCAGCCACCTCCACTATCCTCCCGTATGCCCACCCCAGTCTCCGCTCCCGCCCGCCTTCGCGCCCTGCTCGACGCCGGCGGCCTCGCCATGCCAGGCTCCTTCAACGGGCTCTGCGCCCGGGCGGTTGCCCAAGCCGGTTTCAGCGCTACGTACGTATCGGGCGCGGCCACCAGTGTCTGCGCTGGCGTCCCCGATGTTGGGCTGCTCACGCTCGAGCACTTCTGCCGCGTGATCCGCGAGGTCTACGACTCCAGCGGCCTGCCACTGATCGCCGACGCCGATACCGGCTTCGGCGAGGCCGAGATGGTCCGGCGGACGGTCATCGAGTACGCTCGCGCCGGTGCTGCGGGCCTTCACCTGGAAGATCAGCAGTTCCCTAAGCGGTGCGGGCACCTGGATGGCAAAGCGCTCGTGCCGACGGACCACATGGTAGAGAAGGTGCAGTGGGCCGCAAAGGCCGCGAAAGAGGTGGGGGGGGCGGATCTCCTTGCTCGCCCGGTAATCTGCGCCCGCACCGATGCGCGCGGAGTTGAGGGGTTTGAAGCTGCGGTCACCCGCGCCAAAGCGTATTTCCAGGCGGGGGCCGACATGATCTTCCCCGAGGGGCTCGCGACCGAGGAGGAGTTTGCACGCTTCGCAAGCGAGGTGGGCGTTTCAGGCGGCCGCGGCGGGCGTGCGGGCGCCTACCTGCTTGCCAACATGACCGAGTTCGGCAAGACGCCCATCATCCCGCTCAGCCGGTTCGGCGAGATGGGATACGCCTGCGTGATCTACCCCGTCAGCCTGCTCCGAGTGGCAATGGGGGCGGTGACAGAGGCCCTGACTCAGCTCAAGACCGATGGGTCCGTCCAGCCGTTCCTGGGCCGGATGCAGACCCGCCAGCAGCTCTACGACCTCATCAAGTACGCACCGGGCACCCCGTGGGAGTTACCGGTCCGCTGATGGCCTCCCCTTGAGTCAGACGAATGTGCGGGCGTATACTCGCCCCCAGCCAGCGGCCGCACAGCCGTTGGCACCGTTCGGGCGATTAGCGCAGTTGGCTAGCGCGCTTCCTTGACATGGAAGAGGTCACTGGTTCGAATCCAGTATCGCCCATTGCCTCGATCTGCGGCGTTCTCATCGCTGCTGCGGGCCCCTCGCAATCTTCGCTCTGAGGGGACCTCGTGCCCGGGTGTTCGAGCCGTGCTCGATCGGCAGCGGCTTTCTGTGGCGGCGTGCCAGATTGCTTGCCCGTTGCGGGTCAGGGCTTCAAGCCCGTGTAT
>JAUXUZ010000346.1 GCA_030680655.1 Phycisphaerales bacterium | reverse complement strand
TATCCCCGCAGTAGAGCCCATTTGTGACAAGCTGACACTCCAGTTCCATCGTGCCCTGCTGGGGAGAGGGATGCCCGAGAAGTCGATGCTGCGGCTGTTGGGCGGCGTGCAGGTCGGTCACCAACGAGGTGTAGCTCTCTGTGTCGTCTAAGACGCTTGCGTGCGGGGCGAACTGGTCAATCCAATCTCCGTATGGCAGCGTGGGCTGCGAAATGAACTGCAGGAGAGAGGGTGAGTAGGCACCACCGGCATACAAATCGCTGAGGTTCTTCGGCGAAACACGTTCAATCGGAAACGGCGCGAGTGCAGTGTCACTATGTGGCACGGGTTCGAATGTGACCCGAAAGAAGCCCTTCTCTTTGGGATCGAATCCCCATGGTGCACACCCGTGGGCGTACCAGAAACGAAGCAGGCCCGAGGTGGGCAACGGAGTGTCAGTTTCAATCGCGGGGAGATCAGCGAGGTTTATCGTGGCGATGTGAGCCAGTGGCTCATCATTCCACAATGGCCATTCGGCGCCCTTAGCGAGATGTGGCAATCCGCCAAGCCGAGAAGCGCCAGGCGCAATGGACGACTGGCTGGTTGGTGTTCGCTGCAAGTGGATGCTGGGACGCATTAACTGCCAAATCATGTCGTTGTGTGCCGCCATGCCGTGTTCTTGGATGAGGCTCTTGAGCGACTTCATGAATCTACTCGCGATGACTCCACTCACTCGGCTATTCGTTTGCTGAGTGATGGATCAGTTTGGGATGGACAGGATCAAGCAGACAGCCGCGGCAGTAACTGCGGCTGCAAGCAGCGTTTTGGGGAGCGTCGCGCTGCGGAAGGCTTTGGATGTGGTGAGCAGGACGGTGGAGACGACCCAGACGACGAGGAAGCAGGCGACGAGCGTGGGCCACTTGGAGATGCCGAAGGGGTGCTTGAGGATGTACATGAGGGCAGCGCCGGTGCCGAAGGGGGCGACGCCGAAGACGAGCATCTGGCGGGTCTCGGGGCTGCGGTTCACCGACGCCCAGTCAACGGCGATGATCGCCAGCGCGATGGCGAGGCAGCAGACGATCAGCACGATGACGGTGAGGGTTGACATCAGGAGTTGAAGAGCCCCGGCTGGTCGGCGTTGGCGAGGGTGAGCTTCGACGCGGGGAGCTTTTTAACGACCTGCACCTGGGCGTCAACGAGGGCGGAATGATCAACTTCGAGGCACTCGAGCACCTGCTTGGCGCGGTCGACGGTGCGGGCGGGAAGCCCGGCGAGCTTGGCAACATGAATGCCGTACGACTTGTCGGCCCGGCCTGGGAGGATGCGGTGGAGGAAGATGATCTGGTCCTGCCACTCGCGCACGGCGACGTGGAGGTTGGTGACGCGCCCTTCGAGCCGCTCCTGGAGCTGGGTGAGCTCGTGGTAGTGGGTGGCAAAGAGCGTGCGTGGTGCCGGGGCGGGGGACGTGCCGGCGAGGGTCTCGGCGATGGCCCACGCGAGGGAGAGGCCGTCGAGGGTGCTGGTGCCGCGGCCGATCTCGTCGAGGATGACCAGCGAGCGCGGGGTGGCGTGGTGGAGGATGTTGGCGGTCTCGGTCATCTCGACCATGAAGGTGGATTGGCCGGCGAAGAGGGCGTCGTCAGCGCCGACGCGGGTGAAGATGCGGTCGCAGAGGCCGATGGTGGCGGAGGTTGCGGGGACGAAGCAGCCGGTGTGGGCCAGCAGCGTGATCAGCGCGGTCTGGCGGATGAAGGTGCTCTTGCCGGCCATATTGGGGCCGGTGATGAGGGCGAGGGAAGCGGGCGAGTCGTCGGTGCCGATGGTGAGGTCGTTGGGAACGAAGTTCTGCTCCATCAGCTCTTCGACGACGGGGTGGCGGCCGCCCTTGATGGCGAGAACGGGGTGGTCGACCATCTGCGGGCAGCACCAGCGGCGGGAGAAGCTCTTGGCGGCAAAGGCAAGCAGCACGTCGAGCTCGGCGACGGCGCTGCCGAAGGCGCTGATCTGCGGGATAAGCGCGGCGGCGCGGTCGGTGAGGTCCTCGAAGAGCGCCTGCTCGCGGGCGAGGGCCCGGGTGTCGGCGTGGGCGACCTTGTCCTCGTAGGCCTTCAGTTCGGGGGTGATGTAGCGCTCGGCGTTGGTGAGCGTCTGGCGGCGCGAGAACGTATCGGGGGCGCGCACGGCCTGGGCCTTGGGGAGCTCGATGTAGTAGCCGAAGATCTTGTTGAAGCCGACCTTGAGGTTGGGGAGGTTGTGCTCGGCCTGGAGGCGGGCCTGGTAGTCGACGGCCCACTGGGCGGCGTCGGATTTGAGCGAGCGGGCCTCGTCGAGGGCGGCGTCTACACCGTCGCGAACCAGGCCCCCTTCGCGCAGGTGGGCGGGTGGCGAGTCGTTGCAGGTGGTGGTGATCGCGGCGGAGAGCGGTTCGAGGGCCTCGGCGAGCTGCGCGATCGTGCCGGCGTGCTGGATGAGGGCGGGCGCGGGGGCCAGGTGGTCGCGCAGAGCGGCGATCGACGCGAGCGAGCGGCCCAGGGCGACGATATCGCGGGGGGTGCAGCGGCGCAGGGCCACGCGCGCG
>JAUXUZ010000323.1 GCA_030680655.1 Phycisphaerales bacterium | reverse complement strand
GGGCACCTTCCTGGATAGCGACACCGAGGGGACCACGCCGCTGTTCGATACGATCATCGGCCTCTACGGCGGCGATTCGGCCAACGCGGGCCAGCGCCTCGCCTTCGACGACGATGACGGCTCGGGCAACCTCTCGCAGTTGAGCTTCGGCGCCGTCGGCCCCCGTGCACCCATCGGCAACTCGATGCCCCGCAACGGGCGTGACAGTTCCCTCGCCGCTGGCACGTACTACGTCGCGGCGGTCCCCTATGTCTCCGGCACGGGCACGGCGGCCCTGGGCACAACCGAGTTCGGCGCGACCAACCCCGACACGGTGGCCCGCACCGTGACGCTCAACCTGCGCTACAACCTGCCGCTGGGCTGCGGCCCGGCGGATGTCGGCAGCCAGGGCGGCGTCGCCGGGGCCGACGGTGTGCTCGACAACAACGACTTCGTGGTCTTCATCAACTACTTCTTCAATCAGAACCCGATCGCCGACAAGGGCATGCAGGGCGGCGTCGCCGGAGCGGACGGGCTGTTCGACAACAACGATTTCATCGTCTTTATCGATCAGTTCTTCGCCGGTTGCTGATCCCGCTTGGCGAACAACACACCTGTCCATTGATGAGCCCCGGGCGCCTGACGCTCGGGGCTCGTCGCATTGTCGGCGGACCTGCGAGCCGCTCCGCTTCACGGTCCGGGTTGCGTGAGATGGACAGGAACGATCGGCATGCGGCTCCGCCACAGCTTCGCGCCCTCGTCATCGTGCGACTGCACGCAGATGTCGATCAGGTCCTGGATCAGCACCGTCTGGCCCACGTACGTCCGGCCGATGGCGTAGTAATACTCGTCCCAGGCCTCCTGCAGGTGCGCCCGCGCCTCGTCGCGGCGCTCCGGGTGCGTCCGAAACAGGATGTGGCCACGCATGAACCTGACGTGAGCCGACTGGTCCTTCGGCGTCGCGGGCGAGGCCGTCACGATCTCGAGGGCGCGCTTGGAGTGAGCGTCGGCTCCCGCGTAGTCACCAAGGCCGCACAGGCTGTAGGCGAGTACACCCTCGCAGAAGCCGACGGTGTGGTGTTCGGGGCCGACCACCGCCGTGAGCATGTCGATGGCGCGGTGGGCTTCGTCCAGGGTCTCCTGGTGCCTCCCGGCGAGCGACAGGAACCAGAGCAAGTACCGATGGGCGTTGGCGGCCATCAGCTTGTCACGCGAATAGTCGGGAACCGCGTCCCAGATCTGGCACGACCGTCGGGCGAGTTCGACGGCGCGGTCGTTGTGGCCGGCAAAGACCAGCGCAACCGCTGCGTCCTGGATGCAGACCAGCACCGCAAAGTGGTTTGGGCCGAGGTGGTCGCTGACGATGTCGGCGGCCCGCAGCGCGGCCTTGGAGCGTTCCTCCAGCTTCGCTTCTCCGGTAGCCGCCTCGACTTGCATCAGCAGCGTGCCAACGAGCGAGACGCTCATCTTGCCCAGCAGTTCTTCCTGCAGCCTCATGAGACGGCCGAGGGCGTCGGTCCGCCCCGACTCAACGGCGACCATGTAGTTGCCGCGGGTCGGCTCACGGATGATGGGGATATCGCGCCGAACCGCCGCGGCCACTGCAGGACCGTCGACGACCTGCCCCGGCGCGAACCACGCGTCGCGGACCTTCACGCTCAGTTCAAGCTGCGGCGCGAACTCGGCGAGCTCGGCCGCGTCGGCCAGCGAGGCCATCGCCTCGGGGTCGTCGGGGGGGAGTGTGCGGAAACGGCGCATCAGGGCATCGCGCACCAACGGCTCGGCCGCCGTGAACCGCTTCTCCTCCATGCGCAGGCGTGCCTTGAGCGACTGCATCGAGGCCACGAGCAGGTCGGTATCGAGGGCGGGCAGCAGGGCCAGCCCGGTCAGGGCGGCATCGGCCTGGAGTTCGGCGCCGCGCGGGTCACCCCGGGCGATGAGCACACGGGCGAGGAGCGCCCGCGACTCGCAGGTGAAGAGGCTGCCGCTCCCGAGCAGGCGCTCGCGCATCGCCAGCGACTCGCGGCAGACTTTCTCGGCCTCGCTGAATCGGCTGCGCACCAGCAAGACGGCAGCGAGCTGGTGGAGCGACGAGGCGATCTCCGGGTGCCCCGCCTTTCCTTTGTGTTCTTCTCGCAACCGTACCAGACCGTGACGGAGTGACACCTCGGCGTACTCGACCTGCGTGGCCGCCTTGCCTCCAAACCCTGTGTAGACGCCGGCCCAGAGGCGGCGGATCTCCTGGTCGACCTCTTGGTCGTCGGCGAATGCCCCGGTCTCGAGCCGGTAATACAGGCGGCTGAGCCCCTTGCCGATCACGAAGCTCAACTCCGGGCGCTGAGGGTCGACGTTGGGCATCGCCTCGCGGAGCAGCTCGGTCACCGCCCGGGCCCGCACGTGCTCGGCGCGGGCCTGCTCTTTGCGAACCTCCGCCAGCCTTGCCGAGGAAGTCGCGCTGGCGAGGCTCAGCGCGACCGTGACACCCGCGACAATTACCAGCGCCGCCGCCGCGCCGACCAGCGCCAGCCTCCGGCGGTTGACCATCACCGCCTTGCGCAGCAGGTACCACCCGCTCTCGCTCCGCGCTTCGACGGGTTCGCCGGCGAGGAACCGCTCAATATCCTGCCCGAGCGCCGCGGCCGACTGGTAACGCCCCTCCTTCTCCTTCTTCAACGCCCGCAGGATGACAGCTTCAAGATCGGCCGGGATCGCCGGGTCACGCCGGCGCGGCCGCTCGGGCTCAACCGTGTGAATGACCCGCGCCGCCTCGAAGATCGACTCACCAAGGTCGTAGGGGAGCGCGTGGCAGACAAGGCGGTAGAGGATCACACCCAGCGAGTAGACGTCGGTCAGCGCGTTGATCTCTTCCGGCTTGCCCGACACTTGCTCGGGCGACGCGTACGCGGGCGTACCGGCGAAGTCGCCCGTCGCCGTGGTGCGGAGCCCCGGCCCGCCGCCCACCGCGTTCAGCTTAGCGATGCCGAAATCCAACACCACCGGTCGGCCGTCTGCGGTGACCAGGATGTTGTCAGGCTTGAGGTCGCGGTGGATCACGCCGTTGAGGTGCGCATGGTGCACACCCGCGCAGACCGCGACGAACACACGGAGCACGGCCCGCAGCCGGTCACCCTCACTCGCCGCGGCCGGCGGCTTCCACTGGTCGAGCGGAACGCCGTCGACATACTCCATCACCAGCGCAACACGCCCGCCCACCCCGGCCTTGTCTGCCCCGATCGTGCGCGACTCGTGCACGGCCACGATGTTGGGGTGGCGCAGCCGCGCGATGATCTCCACCTCGCGCTCGGCCCGCATCCTGCGGCGGGTGGCCGACGCCGTGCCGTGCGCATCGCCCGTCCCTTCTTCGCCGCTGGTCTTTGAGCCCGCGCCCTCCGCCGCGAGCACTTTGATCGCGACGATCCGCTGGGTCGACTCCTGCCGCGCTTGGTAGACCACGCCCTGCGCCCCGGTGCTGATCACACCCAGCGGCCGGTACCCCGCCAGACGTGGCGCACCGATCGGGCCGAGGTCATCACCGAGCAGACCGCGGGCGCGGCCGAGAAACTCCGCTTCCCGCCGCGCGTCGTCGACGCGGGCGGCGCACGGGGCGCACGAGGCCAGGTGCGCAGCTTCTTCCGCGGTAGCAGCGCCGTCGCCGTGGGCGAGCCTCAGCACCGCCCCCTCGTCGAGGCACGCGCCTTCACCCAGCGGTGTCTGTGTGCTCACGCGTCCTCCTCGAACGCATCGGTCATCTGCTGCACCTTTGCCCGCAGGCTCTTGGTGACGCGGCTGCGCGCGACATAAACCTGGTCGACGCTCATACCGCACTGTGCTGCGACCTCCGCCGCGGGCACGCCGCGGAGGGCGACGAGCTCAAAGGCCGTCAGGGTGCGGTCGTCGATCGCCGACTCGTCGCGCAGCGTGCCCAGCGCCCGCAGCAGGATCACGCGGTCGCGTTCATCGGTCCACACGCGGCGCAGCGTGGCCTCGTCGGCGGCGTCAACGATCGACGCGTCGCCCGCGACGTCACCGCCCAGCCCCCCCACCCCTTCACGCCGGCGTTTGCGCACGAGCCCGAGCGTGGTGTTCCGCGCGATCCCGAGGATCCACGAGCTCAGCCGCCCCTTGCCCCGGTCGTACCGCCCGAGCCGATACGCCTGCACAAACTCGGCCAAGGTCTGCTGGGCCACCTCTTCCGCCTCGGCGGAGGTCGCCCCCAGCCGACGAGCGAGCCCGGCGACCACCGGCCGGTACCGCGCATCCATCTGCCCCCAGGCCGGCTCGTTCGAGTGGTCCTTCAGCGCATCGAGCAGCCTGGTCGTCGTGCGCGTCGACAGCGAAGATGTAGGGGGGTTCGTGGACACGGTGCGTCGGCAGAGTCTACCTGAAAACCGGCCAGGAACCGGGGAGGTCGGCGGAGTGCCGCGACCATCCCCAGGGGAGGGCTGCGCCGCTTCACCCGGGGCATCGGCCACGGTTCACCAGCTACCCGGCCAACTCTCGCTCAGTGGGTGTTTGTCGCTGCAGGAACTGCCCCGCTAAACATCAGCAAGCCGCGAAGAACTGATCGATGAACACGATGAAGTCGTTGTTGTCCCAGACGCCGTCTGAGCCGGGAACGCCGCCTTGCGCGCCCCGATCGGCGCCCGCGTTACCGGTGAAGAACCACTCGATAAAGACGACAAAGTCGTTGTTGTCCAGGCTGCCGTCGGGACCGGGCACCCCGCCGGTGCTGCCGATGTCCGCCGGTCCGCACGGCGCGGTGCCGGCCCGACCCGCCTGGATGTGGTCAACCTCGATGCAGTTGTTCTGGTCCGACATTGTGATACGGGAGATGCCACCGGGTGAGATGAAGGCGTAGAAGCGGTCCTCCCCCGTGCCGCTGTTGAAGTTCCCATCGGACGAGTTGCCGGTGATCGTGCCGAGGAGCTCGTCGGCGGGCCCGTAGCCGCGCACCACAACGCCGTTCGCCCCGTCGGTCCACACGAGCCCCGCGTGGCTCGGCAGCGAGCCGAGCACCGCGGCGTCAAAGCGGATGTCCACAAAGGACGGGCAGGTGAAGTACGAACGCCCGTTGCTTCCGTTGCCGTCGATGAATCCGTCGTCACCGTCAACTGAATCCGTAATGCCCCCGGGCCCGACGATCTGCAGGCCGTTGAGGTTGAAGCCCGGGGCACTCTGGGCGCCCGGCTCGGCGGTCAGCCGCACGAACCAGGAGAACGCCGTTGCGTTAAACGGCGAGTCGGCCCCGGAGAGATAGGGCGAAGGACCAAGGCTCGTCACCTGCGCAGTCGCGGGTGCAGCGGCCAGCAGCAGCGCTGCGCAGGCAATACCCAAACCAGGAAAGAGTCGATTCATGACGGTGCTCCAGTGATCTCACCATACCACAAGACCCAGCGATCCACAACGGGATTCCGGCTTCTCGCAGCGCAATCCACCGCCGACAGCACAATCCAGTTGCGCCGATCTCGCCGCCGTCGCCCGTCAGCACCCCGCGAAGAACTGGTCGATGAACACGATGAAGTCGTGGTTGTCCCACACGCCGTCGGAGCCGGGAACGCCGCCGGTCACGCCGCGGTCGGCGAGGGGGTTCTGGGCAAAGAAGTAGTCGATGAACACGATGAAGTCGTTGTTGTCCAGCGTCCCATCGGCGCCGGGCTCGCCTCCCGCCCGGCCGATATCCGCCAATCCGCAGGCGGTGACCAAGGGCCGCGTCCAGAGCAGGGCTTCAAAGCGGAAGGACAGCGTGCTGTAGCCGATGCCCGAAACGTAGAGGTGCGTGCCGTCGCTGGACACCCCTGTTGCCTGAGTGAACGCGAACCCGCCCGGCTGGAAGCTGTCAAGATCGACCCACGAGGCCGCCGTGCCGTTCCACACGCCGGCGTGTGGCACACCGCCGAAGACCGCGAACCCCGCCTGCCAACCACCGCTGACGGCGTGGGCCTCTGAAGATGATGCGCCCGCGGGGTTGAGATCGACCCAGGAGGCCGCCGTGCCGTTCCAGAGACCGGCGCGGGTCACGCCGCCGAATTGGGCAGTCCCCACTTGCTGCCCGCCGCTGATGCCACGGACGTCTGAAAAAGTCGAGCCCGCTGGGTTGAGATCGACCCACGACGCCGCGGTGCCGTGCCAGACGCCAGCGTGCTGCTGGCCGTCCATGACGGCGTAGCCCGCTTGCTGCCCGCCGCTGACGGCAAAGGCCTCCGACCTCGTCGCACCCACGGGATTGAGATCGACCCACGAGGCAGCGGTCCCGTTCCACAGGCTCGCGCGGAAGGCCCCGCCCATGTTGGCATACCCCGCCTGCTGACCGCCGCTCATGGCGTACACACGGGAACTCAAAGCCCCCGCCGGGTGGAGATCGACCCACGAGGCGGCGGTCCCGCTCCACAGACTCGCGCGGGTCACCCCGCCCACGATGGCCAGCCCCGCCTGCTGCCCGCCGCTGATGGCACGGGCGGAAGATTCCGTCGCGCCCGCCGGGTGGAGATCGACCCACGAGGCGGCCGTCCCGCTCCACAGGCTCGCGCTGGGCATCCCGCTCACGGAGGCGTACCCCGTCTGCTGCCCGCCGCTGGCGGCCTGGGCCTCGGACCACGTCGAGCCCGCCGGGTGGAGGTTGGTGAAGGTCCACTGGGCGTGAGCGGCCGGGGCGATCGCGATCACGGGCAGTGCGGCCAGAATGGTGTTTCGAATCTTCTGTTGAATTTGTATCATGTTTAATTGTCTTTCACTCTTATGTTTGTGCCCCAGAACTCTGCTGCTCTTCCGCACGAGCATTTCTTCTTCACACTTGTGGCTCAGCACCTCACGCTGAACACCTGCACGAACTCGAGATAGTCGAAGAAATCAACGACGCTGTCGTGATTGAAGTCGGCGGGGCACGATGGCGGAAGCGGCCGCGTCCAGAGGAGGCCCTCGGTCTGGCCGGTCAGCGAGTTGTGGCCGGAACCGGTGACATAGAGGTAGGTCGCATCGCTGGAAACGCCGCCGGCGCTACTGCTCGTGTACTCGGCCGGAACAAAGACATGAAGATCGACCCACGAGGCGGCGGTCGCGCTCCACCAACCGGCATGGTAGAAGTTGCCCAGCGCGGCCGTCCCCGCCTGCTGCCCGCCGCTGGCGGCGTTCGCGCTGGAATACGTCGCGCCCGCCGGATGCAGATTGGTCACCGTCCACTGGGCGTGGGCCGTCGGGGCGAGCGCTGCGAGCGCGATCAGCGCAAGCATGGTCGTGGCGACACTGGCCATGAATCCGGATCGGGTAGCGGTTATGGCGGAGTCCTTCTTTGTATGGGCAGCCCGGCGAATACCCTGTTTCGGCTTGCCGCAGGTGACGGGCAGAGCATACCACATGCTGAGCGAAATGCAACGAACACTCTTCGGCGCTGAACTCACGCTCGCCGTGGATTGGAACGGGCTGGGGGGGGCGTGGGGGGCTGGGGGGCTTTCGTGTGCCTTGAACCCTGTGCCGCCTCATGCGGAGGCATCTGTGCTTCATGCTACCTGAAGCGTCCTCGCCCCCGATTGCGTTCAGCAACCGGCGAAAAACTGATCGATGAACACGATGAAGTCGTTGTTGTCGAAGGCCCCATCGCTCCCGGGTACGCCGCCCTGAACGCCGCGGTCAGCGAGCGGGTCGTGTGCAAAGAAGTAGTCGATGAACACGATGAAGTCGTTGTTGTCGAGCACGCCGTCGCTGCCCGGGGCACCGCCCTGCGTACCAAGGTCGGCGGGACAAGCGGGGCCGAGGTCGCGGATGAACGCGTCGGAGGCGTTGTTGGTGTCGCCCGGCACGAGGTTGCCGGCGAACGACGAGAACCCCACGTAGCGGCCGTCGCTGGAGATCCCGCTCCCACGGAAGCCGATGCCGCCGTTGAGGCCGCCCTGCTGTCCTGCGGCGCCGACGCTGGCACGTACCGTGCGGTGCGTGACGAGGTTGTGTACGAAGGTGTCGGTGGCGTTGTTGGTGTCTCCCGGCACGAGGTTGGTCGCGTCGGAGCAGAAGACCACCGAGTGCCCGTCGCGCGAGATGACGGGGTACCCAAAGCTCGCGCCGTCCGCCTGCGCGCCGCTGGAGTCGACGCTCACGCGGGTAGTGGTGTTCGCGACGGTGTCACGTACGAAGACGTCCGCGACGCTGTTGGTGTCGCCGAAGACCATGTTGGTCGCCGTGCTGATGAACGCGATGTACTGACCGTCGCCGGAGATCGAGGCGTTGAAACTGTCGAGGTCTGGCTGGCCGCCCGCGCTTGTGAGGCTGACACGGACGGGTGAGCCGCCGGTGCGAGCGACGACGAAGATGTCCTTGTGAGCGTTGTTGTCGCCGGCCACAAGGTTGGATGCGTCGGAAGTGAAGGCGACCTTGAGACCGTCGCCCGAGATCACGCCGCCGTAACTCGACCAGTTGCCCGGCACGCCGCCGGGGGTGTGGCTGAGCAGGGTGGTCGTGTTCGCGGCGGTGTCGCGGACGAACACGTCTTCCGAGCTGTTGGTGTCGGCCACTGCCGCGAGGTTCGACGCGTCCGAGTGGAAGACGACGTACCGGCCGTCGCCAGAGATGCTCGGGCCGTCGGTGTACCCGACGCCGTTGTGCTGGGCGCCGCTTGTGGCGACACTGACGCGCGT
>JAUXUZ010000319.1 GCA_030680655.1 Phycisphaerales bacterium | reverse complement strand
CCCCGGCCCCGGAATCGGGCCGCCGTCGATCGGCAGGTCCTTCATCAGCCGGCCCGGCTTGAACTTCACGGTCCGCCTTGGCGGCACGCTCACGCGCTGGAGCGTCTTGGGATTCTGGGCTGTCCGGGCGGCGCGCTGGCGCACCTCGAACACGCCAAAGTCGCGGAACTCGATCCGCTCGCCGTTGGCCAGGCGTTCGGTCAAGTGTTCAAGGAAGACCTGCAGCGTGTGGCGCACGTGCTCGCGGTCATAGCCGGTCGCGATGGCGACAGAATCGACAAAGTCTTTCTTGGTCAGCGTGGACATCGCGTCCTCCTGACAGACATACCGGCAACCCCGCCGGATCGCCGCTTGGCCAAACACCTGATTTGCACAACCCTCGCCAGAGAACCCGGGAGGGGATTTCACGCATGGTCGCACGAGCGGGGTTCAAGAACAGAACCCTCTCTGTGGCAGTATGCCCGAGTCTTAAACGCTTGTCAATAGAGAACTTATCACCCTAGGGGCCGAAACTGGCCACTTTGCCCCAGTGGAACGGGGCTTGGGCCACGCCATTGCACAATTTGGCGTTCGCGCACCCTTAGGGGAACGAAGCGGCCCCGACGCTGATACCGAATCGGCCCTAGAAGCGGATCTCGACACCCGCGTAGATGCCCGCCAGGGAGCCGTCAAACTTGTAGTAGTCCGCATCACCTTCCTCGCCCGACTCACAATTGGCGATGAGCAGGCGGTAGCCGAGTTGCACACCCAGGTTGGCGGTGGGCCGCCAGGTGAACGTTGGCGAGATCTCCACGCCGGTGCAGGATGCATCGCCCGGCCAGTAATTCGCGTTGACGTTGACATCCGCCGCGAAGCCGCAGGGGAATTTGACGTCGAGCCGGACGCCCACCAGCGCTGCACCGAACGACTCGCTGGCGGTGGTGCTCCCGCCGCCGCTGGAGATGGTGATGTCCTGGGTGTGCACGCGCAGGCCGGCCACGGCGTAGAGATCGATGTGTACATCCCCCCCGGTGCCGAAATCGCTCCCGGTGATCCACTTGCCGGCCATCGCGTGGAACGTTGACCATTCGAAACTGGTCGAGACGGCCGCGCTGCCGGCGACGGCGATCGAGCCGATGGTGAACCCGCCCGCTGGCGCGGTGCCCGTCGTGTCACCGGAGAATGATGCGCCGCCGACGCTGAAGAACCACCCGCTCTTCCAGAAGTCGTCGGTGCCCCACCGGTTCTCCTGGTTCTGCGGGATGCGGATGGTGACCTGGCCGGCGGCGGACGCCTCAGGTTCCTCGGCGTCGAGCATCTCAAGCTGCACCGGCGGCGTGCCCGATGCGCTGCCGGGCATCGTGAGGTCGCCGGCTGGCGCGACGTACCACACCTGCGGCTCAAGGCGCACCGACCACTGGCTGGTGGGGATGAGCTTCGGCGCAGGCGATTGCGCGGGCGGGGCTGTCGCCGGACCGGCCGTGGCAACGGTCTGACCGAGCGCCGCGCTGGGCGCGCACGCGAGCGCTGCGAGGATGGTGGTGGCCGCTGTGACGCTGCATCGGAGGGAGGGCATGGGCCGAGCGTACCCTCGCCGTGGAGCAGTTTCATGGCCGTCCCCAACACGCCCCACCATATCCCGGGCAATTTCGCTGGCGGCTCGGGCGACAGCGGCGGCACGGGCATCGAGCTCGCCCCGGGTGTACGCGTCGCGGGGGGGGCGGTCGAGTTCATCTACTCCCGCAGCGGCGGGCCCGGCGGACAGAATGTCAACAAGGTGAGCACGCGCTGCCAGCTGCGGATCGCGGTGGGGGTGATCCCGCTCCACGCCGAGGCCGGGGAACGCTTGCGCGAAGCGGCGGCCCGCTACCTCACCAGCGGTGATGAGCTGCTGATCGACAGCGAGTCGGAGCGGAGCCAGAGCGGCAACCGGGCCGCCTGCCTGGCGAAACTGCGCGAACTGATCGTGCGGGCCAAAGTGCGACCGAAGACCAGGCGGGCCACCCGCCCCACGCGCGGCAGCGTCGAGCGCCGCATCGGTGAGAAGAAACGCACGGGCGCGCGGAAGAAGAACCGCGGGGGTGCCGGGGATGACTGACGTCAAGAGAAGTGTGCCTCCGATAGACACGGGCGACACCGATCCGGAAAGGACGCGGGCCTGTTCATGAGCATCACTTCTGTGGCTGTGTACTGCGCGTCGTCTGATGGGAGCTCGCCGCGCTGGCGTGAGGCGCTGGCCGACCTTGGGCGCACGATCGCCCGTGGCGGCATGACGCTGGTCTACGGCGGTGGCAGCGTGGGGATGATGGGGGCCGTGGCCGACGCGGCCCTCGCCGAGGGTGGCAAAGTGATCGGCGTGATCCCGCGGGCGATGGTCGAGGCCGAGCGTGCCCACCGCGGCGTGAGCGACATGCGGATCGTCGAGACCATGCACCAGCGCAAGGCCCTGATGGTCGAGCTGAGCAGCGCGTTTGTCGCCGCGCCGGGGGGCTTTGGCACCCTCGACGAGCTCTTTGAGACGATCACCTGGGCGCAGCTGGGCTTCCACGGCAAGCCGATCGGTCTGCTGGACACCGACGGCTTCTACGGCGGCCTGCTCGCGTTCCTCGATTCAACCGTCGCCGCGGGCTTCATCCAGCCGCGCTTCCGGGCGCTGGTCCGTTCAGCGGGTGATGCCGGTGGCCTGCTCGACGAGTTGCGCAGAGCGCAGCCGGTGCAGGGGGCGGGCTGGGCGCGCGTGCCGGGCTGAGCGGTCGGCATCACACGCACGCGAGCTTGTGCTCGCTGGCTCCCACGGAGGTGGGGCCTAAGCGCACCCCTGGAAGAACGCGTCGATGAAGACGACGAAGTCGTTGTTGTCAAACAGCCCGTCAGCGCCGGCGACGCCCCCCTGCCCGCCGAAGTCCGCGGCGGGGCTGTGCCCGAAGAAGGCGTCGATGAACGCGACGAAGTCGTTGTTGTCGTAGAGCCCATCGGGCCCGGCGGTGCCTCCCTGCGAGCCGATGTCGGCCAGGCAGCGGAAGTTGCGGATGTACTTTGTGTAGCCGCCCAGCCCGACCACCGCGTCGAGCGTGTCGCTGCCGCCAGGGGGGTAGGCGATGCCCGCGTGGCTGAGGATCTCCGCATCGCTGAAGGGGACCAGCCCCGCGCGGGTCTGGATGTTCACCGCCGTCATCATCAGGTTCGCGAAGGCGCCCTGCACCGTGGTGTGCGGGTGTCCGCCGTCGTCAACGAACCCCGCCAGCGGGTTGCTGTGCGAGCTGGTGTCGCGGTTGAAGAGCTGGATGTTGACGCTGCCGATCGGCAGGAACTGCGTCGGGCTGGCGGCCGTGCCCAGCAGCGTGGTGCCAAGGCCGCTGAGATCAACCAGCGCAGCGCGGTGCTGGCGGGCGATGCCCGTGATGCCGGTGTTGACCTGCGCGATCGCGTTGGTCACGCGCGTGCGCCGGCTGGCGGAGCTGTAGAGCTGGCGCGTCGCGGGGGCGACCCCGAAGTCAACGTAGTTGCAGACGATCAGCCTCAGCCCCGCGCTGTCGAGGGCTGTCACGGCGGTGTTGACGTTGGCGATCCGGGCGTTCACGTAGCTGTTGATCTGCGAGGTGCTCCAGAAGCCCCAGTAAATGTTGAAGTAGGCGCTGCTGGTGGGGGCGAAGTCGTTGGCGCCGATCGCCACCACCGCGCAGTTGACACCCTCACTCGATGC
>JAUXUZ010000318.1 GCA_030680655.1 Phycisphaerales bacterium | reverse complement strand
CTACGTGCACGTGGGCGACGGGTTCGTGACGTCAACGGCACAGAACCTGGGCTCGTACCGCGGCAAGATCCTGCGGATGAACCTCGACGGCACGGCGGTGAGCGACAACCCGTTCTACAACGCCGGCGACGGGATCACGGCGCGCGACTACGTGTGGACGTACGGGCACCGCAACCCGTTCGGCGGCGCGTGGCGCGCGGCCGACGGCCTGCACTACGAGGTTGAGAACGGGCCGAGCGTTGACCGCGTGTGCCAGGTGGTGCGCGGGCGCAACTACCTGTGGAGTGGCTCCGACGCGAGCATGTACAACTACGCGATCTACAACTGGGTCCCTTCGTCGGGCCCGGTGAACATGGCGTTTGTGCAGCCGTCGACGTTTGGCGGCAGCGGGTTCCCCGCGTCGGTGCAGGGGAACATGTACATCAGCGAGTCGGGCGCCACGTGGGGGACGGGGCCGCAGAACATCGGCAAGAAGATCACGTACTTCACGCTCGACGCCGCGGGGAACCGGCTCTCGGGCCCGACGCAGCTGATCAACTACAACGGCGCGGGGAAGGCGTCGGTGGTGGCGCTGGCGGCGGGGCCCGACGGGCTCTACTTCAGCGACTTCTACAAGGATGCCGACTTCGTGTCGCCGATCGACCGCGGCGCGAACAACCTGCGCGTGCGGTTTGTGGGCAGCGCGGACTTCTCCGCACCGGTGACGACCGGGTCGGCGCCGCTGAGCGTGGCGTTCACCAATACCTCGACGGCGCCCTCCCCCACTTCCTGGCTGTGGGACTTTGGCGACGGGACGACCAGCAACGCCCAGAGCCCCACGCACACGTACACCGAGGACGGGCGCTACACCGTGCGGCTGACGGTGACGGGCTCGGCGGGTGTGGTGGTGCAGGAGAAGACCGACTACATCCGCGTGGGGAACCCGCCGCGGATCGCGCTGCTGGCGGTGAACCCGCCCAACGCTTCGGACTCGGCCATCGCCACCTATCTGCGAGCGAAGGGGTTCTCGGTGGATGTGCTGAACGAGGCACCCGCGTCGCGCCCGACGGCGGCGCAACTGGCGGCGGCGTACCA
The DNA here is from genome assembly GCA_030680655.1 of Phycisphaerales bacterium. Lineage (GTDB taxonomy): Bacteria > Planctomycetota > Phycisphaerae > Phycisphaerales > UBA1924 > JAJTGZ01. The sequence goes on along the minus strand of JAUXUZ010000318.1, from coordinate 2,226 downwards.
GGGCGTGCTGGTCTCGTCGTCGATCACGTCGTCGAACGTGGCGGGCGAGTTCCGCACGGCCAGCGTGCCGCTGGTGTTCTGGGAGAACGCGCTGCTGCGGACCGCGCGCGAGTCGCTGACCGACAACGGCGTGGTGGTGTCTGGCGTAACGAGCGTGTCGATCGTCGATGTGACGCACCCGATCACGCAGGGGCTGGCGCTGGGGTCGATGCCGGTCTACGCGACGGGCGCGAACATGAGCGTGGGTCAGGGAACGGTGGGCGCGGGGACGCGTGTGCTGGCGCGGCGGGAGGGGTCGTCGGACATCGCGGTGATGGCGGCGGACGCGGGCGCAACGGTGGCGGGCGCGTACGTGACGCCGGCGCGCCGGGCGTTTGTGTTCCTTGAGGACAGCACGTGGGCGTCAACGACGGCGCAGGGGAAAAACCTGTTTGACCGGTGCGTCTTCTGGGCGATGAACGTCCTGCCGCCGTCGGTCGCGCAGCAGACCGGCGATCAGACAGTGTGCGTCGGTGCGCCGGCGACGGTGTCGGTGACGGCGACGGGGACGGGCCCGTTCTCGTACCTGTGGCGCAAGAACGGTCAGGCGGTGCCGGGGGCGACGCGCCGGACCTACACGGTGAGCGCGGCGGTGGCGGCGAACGCGGGCTCGTACGACTGCGTGATCACGGGAATCGCGGGGACGGTCACGAGCGTGCCTGCGGCGCTGGAGGTGGGCTGCGCGTGCGGGCCGGCCGATGTGGGTCGCCAGGGCGGCGTGCCGGGCTTTGACGGCGTGCTGAACAACAACGACTTTATTGTGTTCATCGACTACTTCTTCATCGGGGACCCGCGCGCGGATGTCGGCGCACAGGGGGGCGTTGCGGGGCCCGATGGGTTCCTGGACAACAACGACTTCGTGGTGTTCATCGACCGGTTCTTCGGCGGGTGCTGAAGAAGGGTGCAAGGGGGTGGTGTCGATCCGACATTGGGGGTGCCCCGCTTGGCGGCCGCGCTGACGCTGTTGACGTCAACGCCGCCGGGCCGGGCGCGTGACTGCGCGGAACCTGTTCACCCGCCGGGGCGATCGGTCCGCATGGAGCGTTACAGGAGCCTCCCATGTGTTCTTCAAACCGGGCGGGATGGATGTTGGCGGGTTGGGTCTCGACAACGGCCGCGCTGGGGCAGGCCCAGCCTGCGTGGCGGGCGATGCCGGGGCTGAACGGTGAGGGGCGCACACTGCTGGTGACGAGCGGGAGCGAAGCAGGAGGGAACGGTCTGCCCGCGCTCTGGCTTGGCGGCGATTTCAGCCATGTGGGCGGCGTGGCAACGGGGCGTGTGGCAAAGCTGAGCGTCGGCGCGGGAGGGGGGACGTGGACGACGACAGGAGGGGCGTTCAACTACTCGGTCGCGGCCCTGTGCGAGCACGACAACGGATCGGGGCCCAAGGTGTATGTCGGCGGTTCGTTCAGCCTGGCGACGCCGCAGGGTGGGCTTGCATGTGTTGCAGCGTTTGACGGTTCGACCTGGTCGACTCTGCCGGGTGGCTATGCGCTGACGTGGTGCAACTCGCTTTGGAGCTACCAGTTTCCCGGGGAAGCAGCGAGACTGCTGGTGAGCGGCACCCCCTCGGCGGGGAACAACTACGCACGCGCGCTGGGACCGAACGGATGGGAGGATGCGGGGGGAACGTTCATCACCGTTGTCGATGCCGCACGGATGCACAACGACGGGGGCGGGCTTGAGTTGTTCACGGCGAACGGAACGTTCAACGGCACAAACAAGTTCAATGGTGTCCGGCGCGCGACGCTGGGTGGCAACTGCGCGCCGGCGCCGCAGTGGATGGTGCCGATGGGTGAAGGGCCATCTCGGCGGCTCGTTGTCGGCGGGGCCACGAGCTTTGCCGGCGGAGTTCAGGTCGCGGGCGTGGCTTCATGGAACGGGACTGCCTGGAACGGGCTGGGAGGAACGGGGTGGGGCCTGTTCAGGGCCAACGGCGGGACGGGCACGGCCCACGCGGGGGTGCTGTGGGATGACGGCAGCGGGGAGAAGCTCTGGGTTGGGGGGCAGTTTGTCCAGGTCGGCGGCAACACCGCAGCGCTGCGTGTGCCGGCGGCGAACATCGCCTGCTGGGACGGTGTTGCGTGGAGCGTGCCGAGTGCGGGCGGCATCACGGGCGTGCCGAACATGGGCGCGTATCGCAACGGCGCTGAGACGATGGTGGTGTTTGACTTTGACGGGCCGGGA
>JAUXUZ010000306.1 GCA_030680655.1 Phycisphaerales bacterium | reverse complement strand
AGACCCCAGCCCCCGGTACGCCACAGCCGCCACCACCACCCGCCGCCTCCGCAGACGCCGACCTCCACGCCCAGGTGAAGAGGCTGGAAGCAGAGGTCCGCCGCCTCCGCATGGAGCGTGACATCCTAAAAAAAGCGACCGCCTTCTTCGCCGCCGAGGATCAACAGCAGGCGGCGAGGAAGGAAGGGGGGCAGCGGTGATCTACACCCTCATCCGTCATCACCTCGCCGGCGACTACCCCGTCAAGGTCTGCTGCAACGTGCTGGGCGTCAGCACCTCCGGCTACTACCACGCACGATCACGAGGGCCCTCACGGCGTGACTGCCGCCACGCGCTGCTCGCCGAGCACGTCCGCGTTACCCACGAGGCCAACCGCCGTGTCTACGGAAGCCCGCGCATCGCTCGTGACCTCCGCTCAAAGGGTGTGCGCATCTGCCGCAACACCGCGGCGAAGCTCATGAAGGAGCTGGGCATCCGCTCAAGAAGGTGCAGACGCTTCCGCCCACGCACCACCGACTCATCGGCGACGGTCCAGCCCGCACCCAACCTTCTCAACCGCGTGTTCAAGACCGCATCGCCCGACTCGGTGTGGCTGGCCGACATCACCTACATCCCCCTCGAAAGCGGCTTCGCCTACCTCGCGGTGATCCTCGATCTGCACTCACGCGCCGTCGTCGGCTGGGCGTTGGACGACTCGATGACCGCGGCCTTGCCCGCGCGGGCCCTTCACAACGCCGTCGTCACACGCCGGCCGCGGCCGGGCCTGGTGCACCACTCCGACCGCGGGGTCCAGTACGACAGCCTGCTCTACCGGGGCCTGCTGCAACGCCGCGGCTTCGTGCAGTCGATGAGCCGCAAGGGCGACTGCTACGACAACGCGCCGATGGAGTCGTTCTTCGCCACCCTCAAGGCCGAGCTGGTCGGCGACACCCGCTACCACGATACCGCCGCCGCCCGCGACGACCTCTTCGGCTACATCGACGGCTTCTACAACACCAGACGCATCCACAGCTCCATCGGATACGCAGCACCCCATCACGCCCTCAACGCTAAGATCT
>JAUXUZ010000261.1 GCA_030680655.1 Phycisphaerales bacterium | reverse complement strand
AGGCATCAAGGGATCAAGAAGAGCGATACAGATATGCGTGCACAGCGGGGCAACTTCCCCTGCCTCTTCTTCTCGATGCCTTGATCCCTTGATCCCTCGATGCCTTCCCCTTAATCCTTCGCCATCGCACGCTCGGCCTCTTCGCGGCGGCGGCGTTTGAGCTCGGCGTCGATGAACGGCTGCACGTGACCGGCGAGCACCTTCTCAACGTCGCCCGACTCCTCGCCGGTGCGGTGGTCCTTCACGCGCGAGTCGTAGACGACGTACGAGCGGATCTGCGTCCCCCAGCCGCTCTCCATCGCGCCACCCTTGGCGGCGTTGATCTCTTTCTCGCGCTTCTCTTCCGCGATCACCTCGAGCTTCGCCTGGATGATGCGCAGGCACTGCGCCCGGTTCTGCGGCTGGTCGCGGAAGGTGTTGGCCACCACCGTGATGCCCGTCGGCTTGTGGGTCATGCGGATCGCCGTCGCGACTTTGTTGACGTTCTGCCCGCCCGGGCCGGAGGCCCGCACGAAGGGCATGACATCAAGGTCGCGATCGGGGATCACGACGTTCACATCGTCGATCTCGGGTGTGACTTCAACGCTGGCGAACGACGTCTGCCGCTTGCCCTGTGCATTGAACGGCGACACGCGTGCGAGCCGGTGCGTGCCGCGCTCGCACTTGAGGAACCCGAACGCGTACGGGCCCTTGACGTGCAGCGTCACCGAGTCGATCCCCACCTCGGAGCCGAAGCCGCGCTCGACCTCTTCGACGCCGAAGCCCGCCTTCTCCAGGTAGTTGAGGTACATGCGGAAGAGCATCTCGGCCCAGTCGTTGGCCTCGGTGCCGCCGTCGCCGGCGGAGATGGTGATGAAGGCGTTGCGGCCGTCGTGCTTGCCGCTCATGAGGCTGCGCATCTCGATCTGCTCGATCTGCTGGCTGAGCCCGTAGAGGATCTCGTCGGCCTCGGCGAGGAACTCCTTGTCGGGTGTCCCCTTCGGCCCGAGTTCCTTGGCCATGTCGTAGGCGGTCTTCGCCTCGTCGAGCTTGGCGACGAACGCATCCACCGGGTCGATCTGGTTGGTGATGAGCTTGAGGTCGGCGACGACGCGGTTGGCGACGGCCTGGTTGGACCAGAAGTCGGCCCCTTCCATCCTCGATTTCAGCTCTGCCCGCAGCGCGGCCTTTGCCGGGTAGTTAAAGAGAGTCGCGGATCGTTAAGATCCGCGCCTCAAGGTCGGCAATGACAGGGCTGTGTGCGTCAAAGTGCATGGGCGAGGGTAGGGCGGGGAGTCCGGATGAACCACAGAGACACTGAGGCACAGAGGAATGAGCGAGGGATACAGAAAGGCAGGCCACGGATGGACGCGGATGGTCACGGATTCGGAAGCAGAGACTCGGTTCTGATCCGCGCCCATCCGCGTTCATCCGCGGCTCTCCTGTCCCGGTCGTTGAAAAACAGGAGGGGATCTCGGTATTCTCCCCGCCATGGCACCCAAGCTCACCACCGAGTTCATCGGCACGTTCTTCCTCGTGTTCATCATCGGGCTCTGTGCCACACAGGGCCTCGCGCTCGCCCCCGTCGCGATCGGCCTGGGGCTGATGGTGCTGGTCTACATGGGCGGGCACATCTCCGGCGCCCACTACAACCCCGCCGTCACGCTCGCGGTCTTTCTCCGCGGCAAGATCGATGTGCGCGGCGCGCTGATGTACATCGTCGTGCAACTGGCCGCGGGCACCCTCGCCGCCATGACCGTCCGCGGTATCACCGGCTTGACGTTCGTCCCTTCGCCGACCATCCAGACGCCGGGCGCGATCGCCGTCGAAGCGCTGTTCACATTCCTGCTCGCGCTGGTCATCCTCAACGTGGCCACGGCGAAGGCGACCGCCGGGAACTCCTACTACGGCGCCGCCATCGGCTGCACCGTCCTCGCGGCGGCGTTCGCTGGCGGTGGGCTGTCGGGCGGAGCGTTTAACCCGGCCGTCGGGCTCGGGCCCGCGCTGGCGCAGGTCTTCACCGGCAACGGCCCCCCCACGCACGTGTGGATCTACATCGTCGGCCCGTGCCTGGGCGGCGCGGCCGCGGCCATGGTGTTCAGGGTACAGAAGCAGGAATAGCCCAAGCGAATCGCTGCACTGGGATCACTGGGGAACTCGCGAGGGTTTCCTTCCTGCCGAGACGTCAGCGTCGTACCATCGACGCGTCATGCCTACGACGACGCCTACGCGCATCCTGCACGCCCCCACCGGCACCGCCATGACCTGCAAGACCTGGCAGGCCGAGGCGGCGCTGCGGATGCTCCACAACAACCTCGACCCCGCCGTCGCCGAGCGGCCCGAAGACCTCGTCGTCTACGGCGGCCGCGGCAAGGCCGCCCGCGACTGGCCGAGCTTTGATGCCATCTGCGCCACGCTCCGCCGCCTCGAACCCGATGAGACGCTGCTGGTGCAGAGCGGCAAGCC
>JAUXUZ010000247.1 GCA_030680655.1 Phycisphaerales bacterium | reverse complement strand
CGAGGCCGGCGCGGTGGAGGCGTTGTTCGCCGCCAAGCCCACCTCGATGACGCCCTGCGCCGGCTGGCAGAGGGGGGTGGCCCAGCGGCTGGCGGAGGGGGGGGGCGGCGAGGGCAGCCCTTCGTGCGGCGCGCTGGGGATCGCGCTGCGCGACCGGTCGGTCGCGATCGGTGATGCGGGCGGCGGCGTGACGGTGCGTCACGTCACCAGCGAGAAGCTGGTGGCGCAGAAAGCGGCGGTGGTGAGCGGCCCCGTCTCGCTGGTGCTGTTGACGCCCAAGGGTGACGGCCTGATCGCGATGAGCGCTGCGGGCGAAGTATCGGTGATGGACTTTGACCCGGGGTACGCGGAGGCGTCGTTCAAGTCGGTCTTCGGAAAGGTCTGGTACGAGGGCGACGCGGCGCCGAGCTACACCTACCAGTCGTCAACGGGTGAGGACACGGCGGAGACGAAGTTCAGCAACATCCCGCTGATCTTCGGCACGCTCAAGTCGACGTTCTACTCGATGCTCTTCGCCGTGCCGCTGGCGGTGGCGGCGGCGATGTACACCAGCGAGTTCCTGCACGCGCGGGTGAAGAACCGCGTGAAGCCGGTGATCGAGATGATGGCCTCGCTGCCGAGCGTGGTGCTGGGGTTCCTGGCATCGATCGTGATCGCGCCGCTCTTTTACGACTACTTGCCGGGCGTGATGATGGCGTTCTTCGTGCTGCCGGTGGGGGTGCTAAGCGCGGCCTACCTGTGGCAGCTGTTGCCGATCCGCGTGTCTTCGCGCGTGGGGAGCCTGCGGCAGATCGTCATGGTCCTGGGCGTGGTGCTGCTCTCCGGGATCGCGTCGGTGGGGCTGGGGCGCGTGATGGAGCGCTCGCTCTTTGCTCCCAGCGAGGCCGACGTGCTGGTGCTGGCGGGGAGCACGCAGGATGTGCCGCGCGAGCAATACCCGGCGGCGCTGCGCGAGAAACGGTCGATCTCGGCGGCGGATGTGCGCCCGTTCCGCTCAAAGGGGCTCTACTACGCGTCGGGGCGCGTGGTGAAGCCGACCGGCTCGCTGAGCGACCCGCAGGTCAAGACCGCGGTTGAGCAGAACGACCTGATGCGTGCGGACATGCGCCTGTGGCTCGACGGGCTGATCGGCACGCCGCGCGCGGGGTGGGTGCTGGTGATGACGCCGGTGGGTGTGCTGCTGGCGGCGGGCCTGCGCTCGAAGCTGATCGATCGGCGTTTGAGCGCGGTGCTGCCGCGCGTGGGGACGGGGGCCGCGGCGACGGAGATCGGCAAGTTCCTGTTGACGCTGGCGACGGGCTTTGGGATCGCCGGCCTGTTGGCGGCGCTGCTGACGGCGGCGGGGCTCGATGCGCGCGACTCGATCTTCGGCGGGTTCTCGCAGCGCAACACGCTGGTGGTGGGCGTGGCGATGGGGTTCGCGATCATCCCGATCATCTACACCATCAGCGAGGATGCGCTCAGCGCGGTGCCGGGGCAGCTGCGTTCGGCGAGCCTTGGGTGCGGCGCAACGCGCTGGCAGACGGCGACGCGCGTGGTGCTGCCGATCGCGATGTCGGGCATCTTCTCGGCGGTGATGATCGGGCTGGGGCGCGCGGCGGGCGAGACGATGATCGTGCTGATGGCCACGGGCAACACGCCGAACATGGACTGGAACATCTTCAGCGGCTTCCGCACGCTCTCGGCGAACATCGCCACCGAGATGCCCGAGGCGGCGCTGGGCTCGACGCACTACCGCGTGCTGTTCCTGGGGGCGCTGTGCCTCTTTGCCCTGACGTTTGTGGTGAACACCGTGGCGGAGGTTGTCCGCCAGCGGGTGAGGAAGTCCCGTGCGGCACTCTGAGAGCGACCGATCGGCATGAGCGATACGACCTCCATCTCGAAAGCCGGTGCGACGCCCGCGGGCGGCGCGTACAACGCGCGCTCACGCTCGACCGCGCTCGCCTCGCGCGGTGAGCCGATGGTCTGGCTCACGGGCGGGGCGCTGGCGCTGTGCGCGGTGATGGTGGTGGCGTTGCTGGCGGCCGTGATCGTCGGCGGCTCCAAAGCGTTCTGGCCGCTGCCGATCTACGCGGTGACGGCGCTCGACGACGACGGCGAGACCGGCAAGCCGTTCCTGGCGATGGCGGTTCGTGAGGAGTCGTACGACCCTTCGCCGAGCGAACGGCTGGCAATCGACGCGGCCCACGTGGCGGGCGAACTGCCCAAGGGGGCGATCGACGAGGATGGGCGGCCGGTGCGCCGGCTCTACCGCGTGGGGAACAAGGACTTTGACACGCCTTCGTTTGTCTGGCACTCGCTGTGGCGCATCAAAGCGACGAGCAAGCCGGAGGAGGCGACGCTGCTGGAGCGCGAGGACTGGGGCATCTGGCAGGGTGTGCCGACAGCGCTGGTGCGTGAGGTGCGCCGGCCGCTGGGCGCGCCGCCCGC
>JAUXUZ010000246.1 GCA_030680655.1 Phycisphaerales bacterium | reverse complement strand
GGCGGAGCGCATCGAGGTAGAACAGGCCCGGCTTGCCGCCGTCGTCGGTCCTGTCGTGCCCGCGCGTATAGAGCAGGTAGCCGCGGTTCATCGGGCCGCTCCCCGCGACGAGCGGTCGATAGAGGTACGGCCCGCCGTGCCACGCGTCGATCGGCACGGCGTCCAGGTGCGTGGGGACGAGCTCTGACAGGTTCTTTGGGTACGAGCCGTTCTGAATGCGGTACCGCTCCAGCGCGATCATGACCCGCATCCCGCGGCGGTCGGCCTCCACCTGGTCAACACTCCGCTGCGCGGTGGCCAGAGCGGGGCTGAGGATGCTGACGATCCACATCTGTGATTGCTGGGTCGCGACGGCGGGCTTGCGCTGATGAAACTCCAGTTGCGATTCGGCGATGCCCGCATCGAACATCGCGTTCAGCTCGGCGACCGCGTCGTCGTAACGACCCACACGGTCACTCTTGAGACCCTCGATTCGCCGGGGGAGCAGCTCCCACTGCTTGGTGCGGACGCGTGCCACATCCTCGAAGAACACGCACGCCGAATCGAGCGAGAAAGCCCGCTCGCCGTTAAGGGTGAACGCGTACGGCACGCGCGGCGTGCGCCGCTTCATGGCCGCCTCAACCGCGTCAACCCAACGGGCGTCGTGACGGGTCATCAGCGCACGCTTGGCCAGCCCGTCACCCAGCGCATCGATCGCCACCGACACCAGGCGGGCGATGATGAACGGCTTGTGCTCGCACATCCGCGCCAGCGCGTACACGTTCTCCAGCGCATCGGCAAACTCCGCCGGGTCGTCGCCCTTGAGCGCCGTCACCGCCCGTGCCTTGTTAATGCGTGCCATCTCCCGGCAGTGCGCCAGCTCGGGCATCAGCAGGTTCATCAGCGGCTGGCCCGCCACGAGTGCAACCCCCGGTGTCAGGTCCCCAGCCTCGCGCATCACCCGCATCTTGTCGAACACGCCGCCCGCACGCAGGTGCGGGAGCATCCGCTCCGCCTGCGCAATACTCGCCGCGATCTCGGCCCGCGCCTCCTCACGGACGGTCTCGAGGTTGTCGCCCACGATGCCGTAGTCCGGGCGGATCGGAGCGCCCGACGCGTCCTTGGCGGCCTCGGCGTTGTTCCACACCCTCACATCAACCTCGCCGATCGCCAACCGCACCTTCTCAAACTCCTCCCACGCCGAAGCTTCCGTACCGCCCGCTGAGGGTGGCAACGTCGCGATGACCTTCAGTAACCCGGCGGCCCCGGGCCGCTCCGCGGCCGCTTTGCGTGCGTCCCGCCGGATCGCCCACTCGTTCCACCCCCAGATCGCCACGGGTGTGAGCAGCAGCGCAACGATCGCCCCCACGAACGTCATCGCGATCCGCCGGCGGCGGCGACGCTCTTTCTCTGTAAGCGCGCGCGACGAGACCTTGATCGTGGGCCTGAAGACCGTGCCGCTCGACGTCACCTGCAGCTCCGCCAACGCGGGGTCCACATCGGTCGGCGCCCCGCACTCGGGACAGATGACCACCAGGCTCTCCGGCACCGCCAGGCCCAGCATCGAGTAACCGCACACGATGCACCTGGCCCGCTCGTTGATCACGGCCCGCAACCGCCGCCGCAGCAACCAGTCGCGCACCAGCAGCGCCGACAGCAACCCGATCAGCACCGGCGTCACCATCGCCAGCAGCAGCACCACCCAGTACAGCGTATCCGTCGCGCCCCGCGAACCGTCGGGCGGAATGAACCTCCAGACGAGGTACACCGAGCTGCCGTAACACAGCACGAGCGCGATGACGAACGACGCCCCGACAGCCACCCACCGCGCCACCCGCGCAACCCACCAGTCGCGCTTCACGCCCTTCATGAACCGCCTGCACTGGTCGTCGGTGAAACGGTCCAGCTCCGCAAACGCCCTGTACACCTTGCTGCCCGGGATGCGCATAGACGATTGTAACGGTTGCGCCCGCTCGTTCACAGGCCGGGCGCGCGAACCAGCCGCTACCGCTTCGGATCATTAATGATGTAGTCCAGACCGCCGACGTTCAGCCCCTCCCACGGGTGCTGGCCGCTCACGCCGCCGTTGTCCACGCCGTCGTCACCCGTGGTGTAGAGGATGAAGCTTCGCTTCTGCTCATCCTTCGACGCGTCGACCCGCTTGTAGCAGAACGGCTTGCCGCTCCACGGGTCAACCGGGACGGCCCCGCCCCACTTCTCCAGGAAACACGGCTCCAACTCCGCGAGCGCCGCCGGGTACGCACCCTTCTCCCCCCGATAGCGCTCCAGCGCGATCAGCAGCCGCAGAGCCGCGCGATCGATCTCGATCTGGTCCTGCGAGCGGAGCGCCTTCCCCACAGCGGGCACAAGCAGATTGACCAGCAGCAGGTCGGTCGGGAGCGGCGCGGGCTTCTGGCGATTGAACCTCGGCTGTTTGGACGCGTCGACAAGCCCGTCGTAGAACCCGTCGATCACCGCAAGGTTCTCGTCGAGCCCGCCCAG
>JAUXUZ010000241.1 GCA_030680655.1 Phycisphaerales bacterium | reverse complement strand
ACGGGCTGGCGAGCGACGCCGCGCCGATCGTGCCAGACCGTGGTGCGTGCCTTCAGCAGCCACTCTTTGTGGATTGCTCGAGGGTCGTCTCGACACAGAAGGGAGCCGCCGTGCAACGTCCATCGATCGCCACCCACACCTGCTTCGCCCTTGCAGCCACGCTCGCCTCCGCCGCACCCGTTCAGGCCCAGTGGACCGTCACCCGGCTGCGTCCCTCCGTGGGCCAGAACACCTACGCCTGGTGCGTGGGCGGGTCATCTCAGGGGGGCGAGGCGGTGGTCAACAACCAGAACCACGCCGCGCTCTGGACGGGCACCGCGGCCTCGTGGGTGGACCTTCACCCGCAGGGCGCGACATCCTCAAGGGTGTACGGCTGCACGGAGACGCAGCAGGTCGGCGTTGCGAACTTCAATGGCCAGGTCGTCGCGGCCCGCTGGTCGGGCACCGCCGCATCGTTCACGGTTCTCGCGGTGCCCGGCGCCTCCGGCAACGTCGCCTACGCGGTTGACGGCACGACGGCGGTCGGCATCGCCGGCATCGGCTTCGGGCACGCCTGCGTGTGGAACACGCAGTCTGGGGGGGGCGGGTTTGCCGACATCCACCCCGAGTTCGCGATCCGCTCGATCGCTTCCGCCGTGCACGGCACGCAGGTTGGCGGACGCGTGGACATCGGTTACCCCGACTCCGTCGCTCACGCGGCGGTCTGGATTGGCGGGGCGTGCATCGACCTCCACCCGGCGCATGCGCTCGCATCGTGGTGCTACGGCGTGCACAGCGGCCAGCAGGGCGGGTTTATCCAACTGCCGTTTTACAAGCACGCCGCGCTCTGGACGGGCACCGCCGCGTCGTTTGTCGACCTGCACCCGCAGGGGCAGGTTTCGTCGGTCATTTACGCGGTCAACGGCGGACACCAGGTCGGTTACGTGCAGGTCCAGCCGTCCGGCGACAATCACGCCGCCATCTGGTCGAGCACGAGCCAGTCGTGGGTTGACCTGCACACGTTCCTCCCGCCCGTCCCCTTCCGCACCAGCTACGCCTACGGCGTCTCGCGATCGGGCGGCCTCATCCGCGTCGCCGGCTACGCCGCTACCAACAGTTCATTCGGCGACGAGCCGATCCTCTGGACCATGCCCGACCCCGACGCCCCCGCCTGCCCCGCCGACGTCGGCGGCACCGGCGGCGTCGCCTCGCCCGATGGCGTGCTGGACAACAACGACTTCGTCGTCTTCATCGACTTCTTCTTCAACCTCGACCCGCGGGCCGACATGGGCTCCACCGGCGGCACGCCTGGCGCTGACGGCCAGTTCGACAACAACGACTTCGTCGTCTTCATCGACCGCTTCTTCGCCGGGTGCTGATGCGCGGGCCGCGCAGCTCGCTGGATCTGCATGGCGAACCTCGAGCGAAACCGAGTGGGCTGAGCGTCCGGCATCGTGGGTGGTGGTCGAGAGCCCCACACCCCCTGAGTCCCCCCTCCCCCCCGGAGCTCTCGGAGCGGGCTGCCTCTCTCCGCCCCAGCGGGCGGCTGACGTTGCTGGCGGTTTCAACCGCCGGTATGGCCTTTGAATTCACCCCGGCCCAGTGGGCCGATGAAGCGCGGTGCCACATTCAGGACACTTGGCTTCATCCCCAAGCCCGGCGAGGTCGTATCCGCAGGCGTCGCATACGCCACGCTTTGCAAGGCGCGGCGTGCAGAGGCCTGAGTTGAGGAAGACCAATCCTGCACAACAGAGCAGAAGCACGAGTGGGCACACCAGCGAGAGCCCGTCGCGGTCCACGCGTATGCCCAGGACACGCTGTGCAAACACTGCCAGTCCGCCCGGCGACGCCGCCCACATCCCTGCGAGCGAAAGGCCGAGGGTGAGCAGGATCCACCCGGCCGCGCGGCACATGCTTCCAGCGCGACATCGCTTGGCGCTCGGGTTGGGGATTGGGCTGGGCATGGGCGGTCGAGTCTAACGGATCTTTGTGAAGCGACGTGCACCCGGTGCGCTCGAGTGCCGAGGGACGAGTCCTCAAGCACGTGCCGGCGATGGTTGATGGTCCACCAATCTCGGTGCGTGGCATCGAACGCACAAGCCACAACATCTGCGTCGAACGCAGGGTGGTAGCGGATAACAGGTAGCGATTTGCAGACTCAGAAATGCGGAGCCTAGTGGCCGGTCACTCCGTCACCATTACGCCCCCGGCTGCTGCGGTCAGCGTTGGGCGATCGGCACGTACTTGGCCGCGTGGGGGCCGACGTACTTGGCGGCGGGGCGGAAGAGGCGGTTGCCGTCGAGCTGCTCGAGGATGTGCCCGCTCCAGCCGCTGATGCGGCTCATGGCGAACATCGGCGTGAAGAGGTCGAGCTTGAGGCCGATGCTGTGGTAGGTGGTGGCCGAGTAGAAGTCGACGTTGGGGTAGATGCCCTTGGCGCCGACCTCGCGGGCCATGATGGCCTCGATCTGGCTGCTCATCTCGTAGAGCTTGAGGTTGCCGGTGTCGGTGGCGATCTGCTTGCTGAAGGTCTTCAGGAACGTGGCGCGGGGGTCGATCGTCTTGTAGACGCGGTGGCCGAACCCCATGATGCGCTCCTTGCGCTGCAGGCGGCCCATGATGAACGGCTCGACGACCTCGGCGGTCGGCTTGCCCTGCTTCTTCGCCTCGGCCTCGATCTCGCCGAGCATGACCATGACCTCCTCGTTGGCGCCGCCGTGGAGCGGGCCGCGGAGCGAGCCGATCGCGCCGGTGAGGGCGGAGTAGACGTCGCTGAGGGTGCTGGTGATGACCCGCGCAGTGAAGGTGGAGTTGTTGAGCCCGTGGTCGGCGTGGAGGATCATGCAGATGTCAAAGGCGCGGGCGACGGCCTCGGTGGGGACGGCGCCGTTGAGCATGTAGAGGAAGTTTGCGGCGAAGGAGAGGTCCTTGCGCGGGGCGACGAACTTCTCGCCGCGGCGGTGGCGGTCGAAGCAGGCGATGATGGTCGGCGTCTGGGCGAGGATCGCCAGGGCCTTCTTGCCGGCGCCGGCGACCTCGACGGTATCGGCGTCGGCGTCGTACATCGACAGCGCGCTGACCATGGTGCGCAGCATGTGCATCGGCGTCGCGTCCTTGGGGCACGACTCGATGCGCTGAACCATGCCGGCGGGGAGCTCGTAGTTGGCGCGCAGCTCGGCGGTGAAGGTGTCGAGCTCGGCCTTGCTGGGGAGGCGGCGGTTCCAGAGCAGGAAGACCGTCTCCTCGAAGGTCGAGTTGCGGGCCAGGTCATCGATCGGGATACCGACGTACTCGAGCACACCCTTCTCGCCGTCGATGAACGACATCTTCGTCTCGGCGGCGATGATCCCCTCAAGGCCCGGCTTGAACACGGGAGCGGCGGCGGGAGCGGAGGGGGCGGGAGGGGCGGTTGTGGTCATGGGGGTGCTCGGCCAGATGGCGGAAACGTGTGGATAAGCGGTGGATCGAGGGTGAGTGGGACTATAGACGTTCAACGGGAATGGAGTAGGGGAAACGGGCCGGTGAGCTTCCCCATACGTAGACTCACCCCGTGCTGATCCCCCTGACAACAGATAGGCCGCAACGACGCCCTCCGGTGGCAACGTGGGCACTCCTGGCGGTGAACATCGTGGTTTTTCTGGCGATGTCGGCGATCGGGCGGACCAGCCCGGAGCGGTTCGAGCAGTTGCAAGAGCAGGCGTGGCTCAACCCGCTCAACCTGGGGATGGGTGGGGTGGACGGGGCGGGGCACGACGGGGGAGCAACCGGGAATGACGGGGCGAGGGATCAAACGCCGGAGGAACTGATCAACCAGGCGATGCGGCGGGTGCGGGCGGCGATGACCGGCGAGTCGCAGATCTACGCCAAGTCGCCGGACAACTGGGGAGCGGTAACGCTCCTGACGTACCAGTTCCTCCATGCCGGGTTCCTTCACCTGATCGGCAACATGCTCTTCCTGTGGGTCTTCGGACCGGCGGTGGAGGACCGCTTCGGGCGGGTGGGGTTCCTGCTGTTCTACCTCGTCGGCGGGGCGCTGGCCGGGCTGGCCCACGCGCTGTTTGAGGCTTCGCCGGTGATCGGAGCATCGGGCGCGATCGCTGCGGTGACGGGCGCGTTCCTGGTGCTCTTCCCGCGGACGCACATCAAGGTCTTCCTCTTCTTCGTGATGGTCGGGGTGATCGAGCTGCCGGCGTGGATCTTCCTCGCGCTGGCGGTGGCGAAGGACCTGTGGGGCCTGGGCACGCACGGCGAAGGGGTGGCGTTCCTCGCGCACCTTGGCGGGTACACCGTTGGCGCCACGGTCGCGGTTGCGTTGCTGCTGACCAGGGCGCTGCCCGATGAGGACTGGTCGCTGCTGGCCGTCTTCAAGCAGCAGGCACGGCGCGCGGAGTTCCGGCGGCTGGCCGGCGAAGCGGACCGTGAGTGGAAGAGCCGCATCGAGAAGCCGGGGTCGGGGAAGTCGTCGGCGCCGGGTGGGGCCAGGCGTGAAGCGGCAACCGCGAGCGACGCGGGGCGCAGCGGTCGAGGCAAGGTCGGCGGCGGGGTTGAGGAGCGCGTGCTCTGGCAACGGGTTGAGGCCGGGGAGGCGATCGCGGCGAACGAGAAGGATGCGCTGCGGATCGCTGCGGCACGGAGCGAGCTCGCGCAGCGGGTCGAGGCGGGTGATGCACCGGGCGCGGCGGCATCGCTGCGGGCGCTGCTGAAAGACCCGGCCAACCGCGGCGCAACGGGCAGCCGGCGCGTGGTGGTCGCTGCGGGCAACCTCTTCACCGAGAGCGGAAGGTACAGCGA
>JAUXUZ010000240.1 GCA_030680655.1 Phycisphaerales bacterium | reverse complement strand
CGAGGCGATCCGCGGTGTGGCGTGCGGCGAGGTGCTGCGAAGCCTCATCGAGCGTCGCCTGGTGACCATCGTCGGACGGGCCGAAGAACTCGGGCGGCCGATGCTCTACGGGACGACCAAGGGGTTCCTGGAGGCATTCGGTCTTGCCACCCTCAAAGACCTTCCCAGCGCCGCCGAAATGGCGGTTTTGAAGCGCCAGGGCTGATGCAGACGGGGGCGGATTTGGTACGCATCCATCGCTGAAGCTGGAACGAAGAGAATGCCGCTGGTGGCTGCGCGCCCCAAGGGCGACGATCGCATCGAACCAGATCGGGGGACAAGTCGGTACACTGGTGGGTCGGAGCGCGTTGGCGTGGGCTAGGAGGCTGACACATGGCGACAATGTCGAACTGGCGGACCTTGACCGGAAAACTCGGCGCAGCCGCGGCGGTGCTGGCGATGACCGCTGGTGCGGTGGCTCAGAGCAACCGCGGAAACCGCAACGAGCCGGTGGACCCCAACGCGCCGCTGGCTGAGCGGATTCTGCCGCGCGGCAAGACCAAGCAGTGGGTCATGACGGTTGACATCTACTACCCTGGGCTTCGGCTGGAGGTGCCGCCGGTGGACCGTTTCGGAGTCGTGCGTCCTGGGTTCCTCGCGCCGGGGCAGACCGTGACGCAGGCGGAGTGGAACCGGATCGCGGAGATGGCGTCACGCGGCGTGGCGTTCGACACCGCGGCGATGGTCTTCCCGGTGCCGCTGTCGTCCGCGTCGCACCAAGCGGCGATGGGGACGTTCGAGTCGTCGGTCACGATCGACGGGCGCGAGACCAAGATGACGCCGACGTTTACCGAGGGGTACCAGTCGGGCGAGCGACTGGCGCGGTGGGACCTCCGCGATGTGAACGCGCGCCGGCTGAACCTGCACATCGAGATTCCGGTGACGTGCTGGGAGACGTATTTCGATGAAGCGGAAGCGATGAGGGTCGATTGGCCCAAGGGTGAGTGGCCCGCGGTCGCCAAGACGGCTCTTGAGCCGGTCTACCTGGTGGAGTGGCGCGAGAGCGAGCAGGAGATCGCCGACAACAAGGCGCAGCTCGATCTGCTGCAGCAGCGTTGGCTGAACGGGCGCGACCCCAAGTCGATTCAGCCGGTCATGCTCGCGAAGGAGCTGGCGGGTCGGGTGATGGAGTTCTGCGATCCCGGGCTGGGCGACTCGACGTACTCGACATCGCCGGGGAACTTCCTCGGGCTGATGACCAAGACGGTGGGCGAGGTGATCAACAGCAAGCGCGTGTACAAGCTCGATCCGCCGTCGTTCCTGGCGGCGGTCTACCGCAACGCGGGCCTCCCCGCCCGCACCGTGTACGGCTTCGATATGGCGGAGGAGAAGGGCGACCGCAAGGGTGGACGCGGGCGGGCGCAGATCAGCGCGTGGACGGAGTTTGCCCTGCTTGACCCCAAGTCCAACTCTGTTGTGTGGGTGCCGGTCGATGTCATCAACCTGCGCCGCAGCGGCAGCCGGATGCAACGCCTTGACCGCACGTGGAAGTACTTCGGCGAGAACGAGGACCTTGCGTACATGATCCCGATCAGCTTCCACGCGCACCCGCCGACGGGCGTGACCGTGCGCAGCCTGCCGGCGTTCTGGGGCTGGCTCTGCACGCCCGAGACGCCGCCGCTGCCGCACTCGCTGCGGATCGACGCGATGAGCCAGAGCTCGCGTGAGAAGGACCGCAACGCCGAGGACGCGAGAAAGCGGAATCCGTAGGGCGGAGGGCCGCGGCGATCAGTTGCCGGTGGACCACCCGGGGCTTGGCAGGAACGTGTAGTCGGGCGTGGTATTGACGATCCCCACCGGGACGTCGAACAGCCCGCCCACGTGCATGTCCATCATCAGGAGGTTCGCGCGGGTGCTTCCACCCTTCTTCACACCGTACCAGCGGATGTTGCGGTCGCCACCGCTCTGGTAGTTGTAGATCGGGTGCGGGCCGAGCACCCAGGTCTTCGTCGGCGTCGCCAGCGGGGGCACCTTGCCGCCCTGCGGGGGGATCAGCGTCCACGCCGACTCGCCGTCGAGCGTGTGGTCGTTGAGCGTGTAGCTCGATCCGAGCGCATCGTACAAGCTGTTGAAGCGCCCGATGAACGGGATGTCGCCGCCGACATCCGCCGGGGAGCGGAACGCCTCGACCTCAACGGTGCCCGCGTCGGTGTCGGGCTGGCTGCCGGCGATCGAAAGGTAGCGGTTCAGTGGCCGGCGCTCAGCGCCGTACTGATCGATCCCGTAGAAAGCGAGCGTGCCCTTCTTGCCGCCAAAGAGCGAGCCGATGTTGGCCGTGACACCCGGCGCAACGGGAACGCGCAGCTGCGGGAGCTGGTCGGGGAAGTCTGTGGTGTAACCAGTCAGCGCGACGCCCAGCTGCTGCAGCCGGCCCGCGCAGGCGACGCTGCGTGCCGCCTGCCGCGCCGCCGAGAGCGCGGGGACCAGGATGCCCACCAGCAGAGCGATAATGGCGATCACCACGAGCAGCTCGATCAGTGTGAACCCGCTGCGTGCCCGGTTTGGCCGGCGCTGCGCCGCGAGCGCATCGAGCAGCCCTTCGCACGCGGCGTTGGTCATCGCGTAGACGGCGTCGAAGTCGCCATCTGTGCCGTGGTACGGGTCGGGCACTTCCTGCCGGCGCGGCGGGTGATCGGCTCGCGCGGGATCGAACGAACCGAGCAGACGCACGCGCTGCTCTGGTGCCCCAAGGGCGATCAGCGCCGCCACGTTCGCCTCGTCCATGGCGATGATGTGCTCGAACCGCTCAAAGTCGCTCGCCGGGTCGATCTGTCGGGCGACGTGCTCCATGGGCGTGCTGTTGCGGGCGGCTACCGCGACCGATCGCCGGTCGGCCGGACCGCCGACGTGCCAGTCGCCCGTTCCGCACGAGTCAATGTCGAACCGGTCCAGCACGCCGCGCGCAGCGGCGTGCTGGATGAACAGCGCCTTGGCGAGAGGCGAACGGCAGATGTTGCCGAGGCAGACAAAGAGCACTCCCTCGCGGCCGTGCGGGTTGGCGGTCATGCGGCGGCCCCCTGTGAACAAGCGGTGACCCAGCGTTCCATCAGCCCAGGCGCTGGCAACGTCGCCGTGTGGTTGTGCAGGTCGCGGCCTGCCTGCGCCCTGATGGATGCATCGGTCGCCAGAGGCAACGTCCGTGTAGCGAGATCGGGCAGGCCGCCGCCCACGGCGAGCGCGCGCTGCGCAAGCGGTCCGACCAGCCGGCGGGCCAGCGGTGAATCGGTCGTGACGACGGGGATCCCCATCGCGCCGGCGGTCAGGACGATCCCTCCGGTGCGCGGACCGGGCCCGGCGTCGGCGGTGAGCGAGTCGCCCTGGTCGTAGATGACGATGTCGGCCGCGGCGAGCGCGGTGTGCGGCGGCGTGCGGATCGGGATGACGTCCCAGTACCTGTTGAAACCGCGCATGAAGCGCGCGGCCCGCCGGAACGAATCACCGCGCGAGCCAGCGATGCCGACGACGGCGAGCTCTGCAAAGGCCAGCAGGCTGACAAGCCCGGTGAACCGCCGCGTGTCACCCACGCCGGGCCGGTCCGACGCCAGCAGCAGGGCGGTCTCGTGTGGCGCGATCCCCAGGCTCGACCGCACGCTCGCACGGTCTTGCGGCAGCAGAGGCGGTGCGAATAGAGCGGGGTCTTCCTGGATCAACGGGAAGTGGAACCCGAGCGTCTGGCGGCAGAGCACACGGGCCGAGTCGCTCCACACGTGAACAACATCGATCGGCCAGACCCGCGACACCCCCTTGATGAGCCGGTCAAGCGGGCCGACCGAGGCGGCGAGGCGGTTGAGGGGAGGGCAAAGCCGGTAATCGGGCCGGAGGCCAAAGGCCGCCGCATCCGCCGCGGCACAACGGTCCCCGATCAGCAGCAGACGCTGATCGGCGGGCAGCGACTGCGCGCAGCGTGCTGCGGCGGCCAGCGCATCCCAGCCGGCACCTGGCAGATCGACCACGTGCAGCACGCGAGGGCGGGCTTCGCCCTGTGGATTCTGGCGGGATGTGTCGGTCGCGTGGTTCACCTGCGTGGCTCTTGCAGCTTTGTCGGGGCCGTCATGATCTCCGCGTCGTAGAACATCCGCGATACGTACACGCCCGTGAGCCGGGCCAGATCCTGCAGTTGCTGCAGCTGGTTCGTGGTCGATGGCGCGGTGCTTCCCTGTGGGGGCAGGCGCACGATGAGCGGGTAATAGTCGGCCGGGCCGTTCTCAGCCGGACCGAGCCGCTTGCCGGTCTTGCTGTCGATGACCTTGACGCGCCCCGCGGCGACGGGCGAGAGCGTCTGGCCGTCTTCGCTGAGGGTGAACTGATCGATGACGATGTAGATGACCACGTCGGCGTTGACCGCCTTGCCGACCTCGGCGATCCCCATCGGCACGCCGGCGCGTTCGCGGGACATCACCGCGGAGGCGAGCCGGGCCGCCACCATCTCACGCACCAACTCCTTTGCCAGGATCTCCTCTTCCGCGGTCTTCCCGATGACGTCGCGAAGGTTGCGCTGCGGCACGACGCTGCCACGGTCGTCCAGGGCGATCACCACCGACGCCTCCTTGGGCAGCGTGAATACTGCGGGCGTCTTCTCAGGCCCGTGGGCGATGAGGTACGC
Source organism: Phycisphaerales bacterium (assembly GCA_030680655.1). Taxonomy (GTDB): domain Bacteria; phylum Planctomycetota; class Phycisphaerae; order Phycisphaerales; family UBA1924; genus JAJTGZ01. Next base: position 9,029 of record JAUXUZ010000240.1, on the reverse strand, counting down.
GCCCGCGAACAGGTTGCAGCCCGCGGCCGCGAGCGACGCGGTCAGCAGTAAACAGGCGAAGAGTCTGAGGGTGTTCTTCATGCGTGTGTCCCGCGCGTTCGCGGCAATCGATCGACTCGAGCAGTGTGGGCGTCAGTACTTGATGATGTTCGGCTCTTCGTGGGTGTAGAAGAGCCAGGCGATGCGGTCGCTCAGCCGCCGGGTGAGTTCGGTGTTGACAGCCCCTTCCGGCAGGTCCGTGGGTGTGTACCCGGCGGCGTCGGGGAACTTGACCTCGATCCGCTTCTGGAAAATCATGTCGTCGGGCAGGCTCGTGTCGGCCTCGACCACGCCCACCAGCGCCGACGCGACGCCCTCCCAGACGTACTGGTTGCCGGGGTCGCGCAGCCTGTACTCGCTGATGTCAACAAAGATGATCCGATCAACGCCCAGGTCCTTGGCGACCTCGCCCAGTGGCTTGGCGACCCAGTTGGGGCGGTTGTACTGATACTCAATGATGCGCGGGCCGGGCACAAAGCCCGTTGCGCCGCTGTGCTCCTGGAGCGTCTCGGTCACGACCACCGCGACGCGCGCAGCAAGCGCCGGGCGGCTGGCCTGGATCACCGCCGGCGCGGTGACGAGCACTGCGTACGACTTTCCGACCAGGCCGCGGTACTCAGCGTCGACGTTGTGGGACCCCTCACGCTCCTGCTTAGCCATGATATTGCCGACGACGCCACCGACGATGTTGCAGCCCGTCAGCGTCGCAAGGAAGGGGAGAAGGAAAGCGAGGATCAGTGCACGCACCGGCTGCTCCAGGGGCTTGGGCCGTTGGCCAGAGGCTTGGGCCGTTGGGGAATGGGACTGCGATCAGGTAACCGGCCAGTTGACAAACGTGTACACCCACGAGCCGATCCATATACCCGCGGCAATCCATAAAGCCTTTGGGGTCAGGAGTTTACCACAAAGTTCGAGCGCTCGGGAGCCCGTCACCGCGGTATGCATGCACGGCCACAGGAAGGCGGCTACCCCTAGGGAAGCGGCAAGCCCGCCCGGCTGGGTCGCAAGCGACCGTCGGTAGTTGCCATGGGCGGCGTGGGTAAACGCCGTCGTCATACCGCAGGTTGGACAGGGCTTACCGGTCGCCAGGGCGAACCCGCAGGCCGGGAGGCCGATCTGCTCGTGCGTCCCATGACCGGCCGGGTCTGCGTGGAGGGTCGCCGCCAGCGCCAGCACGGCCAGCAGCACCACCGAGATAAACGCGGCGGCCAGACGGACCCCACCGCTTGCGATGGCCGGGGGGGTGGGTTTGCCGATCGCCTGGGAGAACATCAGGCGAGCTTAGGGGGTTGGATCAGGCTGCAGAACGGTGGCCGCCGTGGTCTTTGTCGGAGATGATGAGCGAGCGCGACGTCGCGTGCACTTCCTGATCGCGTGAGGAGAGCCTGAACGCGGCCTCCCGTTCGAGCAGATCGCGGAACGACGAGATGTTGGTGAAGGGCTCGGGGATCAGCAGGACGCGGAGCCCGACGCGGTTGAGCAGGCTGTCGCCGCCGTCAGGGCCCTCCTGCAGCGTGCACGCGGCCGAGGGGAGCATCCACGGCGGGGCGTTGGCGATCGATTTGTCGAACGTCTCGACCATCGCCGTCACACGCTCGGCGAGTGTCTCGCTTGAGCCTGTCGCGAGGAAACGATCGTCGCCCAGGTGCGCGATGAACGCCTCGTCGTCGCCCGCCGCAAGGTGCGTGCGGAGCATCGCGCCCACATCCTGGATGAGCCGGTCACCCATGTCGTAGCCGAAGCAGGCGTTGTACTGGCTGAAGGCACGGATATCGATAAACGCGGCGTTGACCTTCGGCGTGCGTGCCGCGATGAGCTGCTTGACACGCTTCTCGCTGGCGATCTTGCCCGGGAGCCCGGTGAGCCCGGCGGTTGAGCCGCCCCAAAGGCGCGTCTCGCCAACGGTGGCGGCCAGGAGCCGGCGCATTGTCACGATGCCGACGATCTCGTCGTGCTCGGCGACGATGAGCGGGTCCGACAGGTACTGGTCCTGGCGCGACGACACCAGCTCGAGCCCTTCGCCGATCGTCGCGGTGGGGGGGAGCGTGCCGAGGTCCGCAGAGCTGATGAAGCCGATCTGCATGCGCGGGTCCGCCGAGCGAGCCGCGTTGAGCATGTGGTCGCGCCCGCACCAGCCGACCAGGCGCGTGCCGTCGAGCACGGCCACGCCCAGCGCATCGGGGTTGCGGAGCATCGAGAGGGCCAGCTCACCCAGAGGCGTGGTCATCTGCGTTGACTCAACCGGCTGGCACAGCGAGGCGAGCGTCGAGCGGCGCGGGTCATCGCCGCGGCTCTGCTCGCTCTCTTGCCACCGGGCACGCATCCACGTGGCGAGCCCGGGCTCCACCGTCTGGTACGCGGCGTTGGGCCGGGCGATGAGGAAGCCCTGCACGTAGCGCACGCCGAGGCTGATCAGGGCCGCGAGTTCCTCGCGGCGTTCGATCCCTTCGGCGATGACGTTCACGCCCGAGAGCCGGGCGAAGTGGACCATGAAGCGGATCAGGTTGAGCTTGTAGCGGTTGCGGTCGATGTCGCTGACCAGTTCGCGGTCGAGCTTGATCCAGTGCGGGCGGAGCATCATGATGCGCGTCAGGCCACTGGTGCCAGCGCCGACGTCGTCGATCGCGATCTGGAAGCCGAGCTGCTTGAGCTTCTGCACCTGCTCGGCGACCTCTTCGAGGTTCTCGCCGCCGGCACGCTCGGTGATCTCGAGCACGATGCGCGAGGGCGTCAGGCCGGGCACGGCCTCAACGAGCGCCTTCATGCGCTCGGGGAAGCGCGGGTCGGTGAACACGTCGGGTGTTGAGTTGGTGAACAGCAGCACGCCGTTGGGGAAGTCACCCGCCGATTCGAACGAGGATGCCCGCGTGACCTCTTCGAGGTCCCACAGCCGTCCGTCGCGCTCGGCCATGTCGAACATCGCGCCCACGTGCGGCACACCCGTGCCCTTGTTCGGACGGGCGAGCGACTCGAAGCCGCTGACCTCGGCGTTCTCAACGCAGACGATCGGCTGAAACACCGTGCTCACGGCGTGATCGGCGATCAGCGCGTCAAGGAACGACGGATCGGGCAACGGGCCGGCTTTCTTCGGGTCTGCGTTCATGGCGACTCACTCGTGGCCCATCCGATGCGGTGGGGGCACGGGGTGTGAATCGGTCCGTTGGATCGATGCCTGCAACGGGCGGATCGAGCCCTGCACGGGTGGTCGAACGCCGGCGCGGGTTGGGGAACTGGTTCGGTCTGTGTCGTCGGTTATCGCGCCGCCGCGGGCATCGCGCAGCAGCCGGGCCGCGGCGCGTACCACGTCAATGACCGCTCAATCGAAGCGGAAAACGCCCTTGCGGTAGCCGTAGATGTACGCAACCACCGAGGTGAACAGGAAGAAGAGGATGCGCCCCAGCCACACTCCGCCGTCGGTCACATCCATGTTCAGGTTGCGGAACGTCACGGCCCAGGGGTAAAGGAAAATGATCTCGATGTCGAACACCAGGAACACCATCGCGATCAGATAAAAGCGGACGTTGAACCGCTTGCGGGCCGAGCCGAACGGGTTCATCCCCGACTCGTACGTCATGTCCTTCACTGCGCCGTGCCGGTTGGGCCCGAGAACCTTGGTGATGACCAGGTTCCCGGCGACAAACCCGATCGAGGCCAGCAGGAGCAGCAGGATCGGCAAGTAGCCGACAGCGGTCGAATCGGCCAGCGTGTAGAGGCAGGGGGCGGTAAACGTCATTGGGCGATCGGCTCCATCCTTGGGGGTTCACGGCGAGGATAGCCGCGGCGGACGATGGTTGGTATCCGGAAGGGCCGTCAGAGGTCTGGGAGCCGCGGCCGTCCGGAAACTGCCAAACTGACAGGGTGGCCAGCCGTCTGGGAGATGGCAGGCAGTAACCATCGGCTTCAGCAACCGCCGCTGCACCCCCTTGTCGGTCAGAATCGGGGGGGGCGGCGTCAGTTCTGATACGGCACGGCGGTTGCCTCCAGCCGAGTGTCCACTGGTGCGCGATGACGCCCGGCGGAGCCAGACCAAGACCCTGAATCAACCCCCAGACCGCTTTGGAGACTCCCTCAATGGCTGCCAAGAACCTTGCCTTCGACGTTGACGCCCGCTCAGCCCTCCTCGCCGGTGTAGAGAAGCTCTCCCGGGCCGTGAAGGCCACCCTCGGCCCACGCGGGCGCAACGCCGTGCTCGACAAGTCATGGGGCGGGCCCACCGTCACCAAGGACGGCGTAAGCGTTGCCGAGGAGATCGAGCTCTCCGACCCGGTCGAGAACATGGGCGCTCAGTTGGTGAAGCAGGCCGCGAGCAAGACCAGCGACGACGCGGGCGACGGCACCACGACGGCGACGGTGCTGGCCGAGGCGCTGTTCAAGGAAGGGTACAAGCAGATCACCGCGGGTGTTGACGCCAACGCGCTGGTGCGCGGCATGAAGCGGGCCGTGGAGGCCGCCGCCGAGCAGATCAGCAAGATCAGCGTCAAGGTCGACGGCGCCAAGGACATCCAGAACGTCGCCAGCATCAGCGCCAACAACGACGCCGAGATCGGCGCCATGATGGCCGACGCGTTCAGCAAGGTCGGCAAGGACGGCGTGATCACGGTTGAAGAGGGCAAGAGCCGCGACACCGAGATCGTGGTGGTCGAGGGCATGCAGTTCGACCGCGGCATGCTGAGCCCCAACTTCGTGACCGACGTTGAGAAGATGCTCTGCGTGCTCGAGAAGTGCTTCGTGCTCGTGCACGAGGACAAGATCGACAGCGTGCAGAAGCTTGTGCCGGTGCTCGAGAAGGTGATGGCCGCCAAGAAGCCGCTGCTGATCATCGCCGAGGACGTGACGGGCGAGGCCCTGGCGACGCTGGTGATCAACAAGCTCCGCGGCACGCTGCAGGTGTGCGCCGTCAAGGCCCCCGGTTACGGCGACCGCCGCAAGGCGATGCTCGAAGACCTGGCCGTTCTCTGCGGCGCAACGCCGATCATGAAGGACGTGGGCATGGAGCTCGAGAAGATCGAGCTCTCGCACCTGGGCATGGCCAAGAAGATCGAGATCGACAACGACAACACGACGGTGATCGAGGGTGCCGGATCGACCAAGGCCATCCAGGGGCGCGTCGAGCAGATCCGCCGCGAGGTCGACATCACCACCAGCGATTACGACCGCGAGAAGCTGCAGGAGCGACTGGCCAAGCTCACCGGCGGCGTTGCGCAGATCAAAGTCGGCGCAGCCAGCGAGGCCGAGCTGAAGGAGAAGAAGGCCCGCGTTGAGGATGCGCTGCACGCAACCCGAGCCGCCGTCGCCGAGGGTGTCGTCCCCGGCGGAGGCACCAGCTTCATCCGCGCCCGCGTCGCCATCGAGAAGCTCCCCGAGTGGAAGGCCGTCTACAGCAAGAAGGAAGACGTCACGGCCGACGACGTCGGCCAGGCGAAGTACGACGTCGCAGCCGGCATGAACGCCGTCTACCTCGCGCTCGCGGTCCCCACGGCGACCATCGCCGAGAACGCGGGCGAGCGCGGCACGGTGATCGTTGCCAAGGTCGCCGAGGGCGGCGAGGGCAAGGGCGGCGCATCGTTCGGCTACAACGCCCTCACCGGCACCTTCGGTGACATGCTCAAGATGGGCGTGCTCACGCCGACCAAGGTTGATCGCGCAGCGCTGCAGAACGCGGCGAGCGTCGCGACGATCCTGTTGCTGTCTGACTGCGTCATCACCGATGTGCCCGCCGAGAAGGGCGACCACGACCACGGCCACGGCGGCGGTGGCGGCATGCCGGGCATGGGCGGGATGGGTGGCATGGGCGGCATGGGCGGAATGGGCTTCTAAAGCCATCGTCCCCGCTCCGCCGCCTGATCGCGGCGGAGCGGCTTTCGGAGCAATCAGCACATGTCACGCGCCAACACCTTCATCCGGTTCCCCCTCGCCGCGGCCATGCTCGCCGCGATGGGCACGTCAACTGGCGGCACGCCCGACGCACGCGCGGGCGGCTGCGACTGCGGCATGGTGGCGCGAGCCGACCTCCCCGCTCCGGCGCTCGATGCGATCGTGCGCGAGGCGGGCGGGCTGGACTTCGGACCGGTGACGCTGTGTGAGCGTGAGGGTTCGACGGTCTACTCAGCCGACATGGTCCGCGATGGGCACGCAACGGGCGTTGAAGTTGACGCCGCGGGCGCGGTGAAGAGCGTGACGACGGAGATCGAGGCGTGGGAGCTTCCCCTCGCCGTCAAGCGTGTCGTTGACGCCGAGACACTCGGCTTCCCGGCACGCTCGTACCTGGTGCGCACCACCGGTGACGAAACGCTGTATGTTGTTGACGCCGCGACGCCGCGACGCGGCAAGCGGCTGGAGATCAGCGAGGGTGGGATCGTTCTGAGCAAGGAGTTGAAGATCGGCTGAGGCCGGTTCCCGTCATGGGCGACCTTCTCCACATGCTGCTGAACATCAACGAGACGCTCAAGAGCGTTATCGATGCGCACGGCCCGTGGGTTTACGGGACGCTCTTTGCGATTATCTTTGCCGAGACCGGCTTGGTCGTGATGCCGTTCCTGCCGGGAGACTCGCTGCTCTTTGCCGCGGGCATCTACACCGCCGCGGACGCGTCTGGCGAGCCGGGCAAGCTCAACCTCTGGCTGCTGATGTTCGTGCTGATCGTCGCGGCGATCCTGGGCGACGCGGTGAACTACCACATCGGCAAGTGGGCGGGGCCGAAGATCTTCCGCGGTGAGGGCGTGGGCCTGCTCGGCAAGCTGCTTAACCGCAAGCACCTGGCTCGTGCGTCCGCGTTCTATGAGCGGTACGGCGGCAAGGCGGTCGTCCTCGGCCGGTTCGTGCCGATCGTGCGGACGTTTGTGCCGTTTGTCGCGGGCGCGGGGGCGATGGACTACGCACGCTTCGTCTGGTTCAACATCTTCGGCGCGGTGCTGTGGGTCGGTATCTGCGTCCTCGCCGGTCACTTCTTCGGCCAGATCGATTGGGTCAAGAAGCACTTTGAGCTTGTCGTCGTCGGGATCATCGTCGTTTCGGTGATCCCCATCGTGATCGAAGTCCTCTTAGCAAAGTTCCGGAAGCCCGCCCCTGCGGCCGCCGGCACCAACCACTAACACCTTACCTCTGGAGTCCTTAGCCATGGCCATCAAGCCCCTCGAAGACCGCGTCCTTGTCCAGCCCATCGAGAGCGAAACCAAGACCGCCTCGGGCATCTTCCTGCCCGAGAGCTCCAAAGAAAAGCCCGTACGCGGCAAGGTCATTGCCAGCGGTCCGGGCAAGCTGCTCGAGAACGGCAAGCGGGCCGATATGAGCGTCAAGATCGGCGCGACGGTCGTCTACGGCAAGTACGCCGGCAGCGAGGTCGAGCTCAAGGGCAAGAAGATGCTCATCATCAAGGAGTCGGAACTCCTTGGTGTCGTCGAGGCCTGAGCCGCGAAGCGGCACGTCAAATTCAACACAATCACACGCCGGGCTCACGCGTCGCGTGACAGTCGGCAGGAGAATCCAATGGCCTCAAAGCAGATCATGTTTGACGACGCAGCCCTCCTCGAGATGAAGAAGGGCGTTGAGCAGTTGGCCCGCGCGGTCAAAGTGACGATGGGCCCCTCGGCCCGTCACGTCGCCATCGCCAAGAGCTACGGCTCACCCACGCTCAGCAACGACGGCGTCTCCGTCGCACGCGAGATCACCCTCCCCGACAACTTCCAGTCGATGGGCGCCAAGATGGTCGCCGAGGTCGCCAAGAAGACCAACGACCAGGCCGGCGACGGCACCACCGCCGCCACCGTCCTCACCGAGGCGATCTTCCTCGAGGGCATGCGCTACGTCGCCAGCGGCGCCAACCCCGTGCTGCTGCAGCGCGGCATCAACAAGGCCGCCGAGCTCGCCGCAGACGCCATCGAGAAGATGTCCGTCAAGTGCAAGGGCAAGAGCGACTACGTGAAGGTCGCCACCGTCTCCGCGTCGCACGACGCCGAGGTCGGCCAGCTCATCGCCGACGCGATCGAGAAGGTCGGCGCTGAAGGCGTCGTCGAGGTCGAGGAGGGCAAGGGCGCCACCACCACGCTCGACTACGTCGAGGGCATGTCCTTCGACAAGGGGTACATCAGCCCCTACTTCATGACCGACCCCAAGTCCGCCGAGGCCATCCTCGAGGACTGCTACGTCCTCATCAACGAGAAGAAGATCGCCAACCTGGCCGACTTCCTCCCGCTGCTGAACAAGATCGCCATGGCCGGCAAGCCCGTCCTGGTGATCGCCGAGGAGGTCGAGAGCGAGGCCCTCGCCGCGCTGGTCGTCAACCGCCTCCGCGGCACGATCAAGATCTGCGCCGTCAAGGCGCCCGGCTTCGGCGACCGCCGCAAGGCGATGCTCGGCGATATCGCGGTGCTGACCGGCGGCACGTTCTTCGCCGAAGACCTTGGGCGCAGCCTCGAGTCGATCGAGCTCAGCGAGCTCGGCCGCGCCAAGAAGATCGTCGTCAACAAGGACGAGACCACGATCATCGAGGGCGGCGGCAAGAAGAAGGACATCGAGGCCCGCGCGGCCTCTATCCAGTCGCAGATCGACCGCACCACCAGCGACTACGACAAGGAGAAGCTCAAGGAGCGCCTCGCCAAGCTCACCGGTGGCGTGGCCATCATCTCCGTCGGCGCCGCGACCGAGGTCTCCATGAAGGAGAAGAAGGACGCCGTGGACGATGCGCTCAACGCCACGCGCCACGCCGCCAAGAGCGGCTACGTCGCCGGCGGCGGCGTCGCGCTCCTCCGCACCCAGCCCGCGATCGAGAAGGCGATGAAGTCCGCCGTGGGTGACGAGGCCTTCGGCTACAAGATCGTCCACAAGGCGGTCGAGTCGTGCTGCCGGCAGATCGCCATCAACGCCGGGCTCGACGGCGACATCGTTGTGAGCAAGGTGCAGGAGGGCACGGGCAGCTTCGGCTTCAACGCCATGAGCCACCAGTACACCGACCTGGTCAAGGCCGGCATCATCGACGCGGCCCTGGTCCCCAA
>JAUXUZ010000232.1 GCA_030680655.1 Phycisphaerales bacterium | reverse complement strand
CGAATCACCCGTGCTGTAGAGCGCGGCGTCCGCGAGGCGCTGATCCGAGACGCTGCCTACCGCCGGTCCAAGAAGAAGAAACGTCGATAGCACCCCGCCCGCACCTTGTCGGTCACGGCGGCCATCAGCAGGCGGAACTCTCTCGTTTCCAACGCCGCTCAGGCCCCCTGGTGCGTGCAACCGCCCCCATGGAGTGGGATTGCACATCGCGGGCGCTGCGTCTGGGCTCCCCCGGGCAACTGGTGCCGCTTGCCATCCGACACCTTTCCCACACCCCTTGGTCGTCCGGTAAGGCCCTCCTGGCCCTCTCCGCGGGCAGAACTGGCTCTTGACCATCGGCACAAGACCGCGAAGTTGATTCCGCGTCCTTTCCTGCGATGATCGGGGGACCGAAAAAGACCTTTCCGAGCCGCCCGGCAGGCCGTGTTCCGTTCGATCCTTCCCCACTTGCCAAGAACGTGGGGCGGATCAGACGCGGTCGGGGTGTTTGCAGAGTCTGGTCAAAGCAGGTCCTTTATGGAGTCCCCCGCAATGAGCCTGATCAAGTCGCGTATGGAAGCCATCGCTGCCGCCACCGCCTGGCGTGAACCCGTCCAGACGACGGGGGGGCAGCAGGAGGCTCAGCGTCTTGAACAGCTCTACGGCGAGGATGTCTTCTCCGAGCGGGCGATGCGCGAGCGCCTCCCCAAGGAGACCTTCCAACGCCTCATGCGGACGATCACCACCGGCGTGCGGCTCGACCCCGAGCTGGCCGATGTGATCGCCGCGGCGATGAAGGACTGGGCGATCGACCGCGGCGCCACCCACTACACCCACTGGTTCCAGCCCCTCACCGGGCTGACTGCGGAGAAGCACGACGCGTTCATCAGTCCCGACGGGCACGGCGGCGCGCTCAACTCGTTCTCCGCCAGCGCGCTGACGCAGGGCGAGCCCGACGCTTCGTCGTTCCCCTCCGGTGGCATCCGCGCCACCTTCGAGGCGCGCGGGTACACCGCGTGGGACGCGTCGTCGCCGGTCTTCCTCAACCGCGCCGGCAACACCGTCACGCTGTGCATCCCCACCGCCTTCGTCTCGTGGACCGGCGAGGCGCTCGACACCAAGACGCCGCTGCTGCGCTCGATGGATGCGCTGAGCAAGCAGGCGATGCGCATCC
>JAUXUZ010000371.1 GCA_030680655.1 Phycisphaerales bacterium | reverse complement strand
CTCTACCGCAACGGCAAGCAGGCCACCGTCTTTGTGAAGGTCCTCGGCGAGTACACCCAGCGCGACATGGGCGACGCTGACAAGGGCTTCTTCTCCAACATGGTCGAGCTCAGCCCCACCTACCAGGCCATCACCAGCGGCGAGCCCGGCCACTCGGTCGGCCGGGCCGTCACGATCACCAGGGTCGTCGCCGAGGAACTCGGCGGCATCAAGGGCAAGCGCCTCGTCGGCACCGGCTACCCGCCCCTCCCGGGCTTTGAACTCGTCAGCCCCGTCTCGTTCTTCTTCGCCGACGACACCGGCCTGCTCCGCCAGGCCACCTACGACCTCAAGGCCATCATGCAGGGCCAGATCGACAGGAGCCGCGCCATGAACCCCGGCTCGCCCGCGGTCAAACTCGAAGAGTTCGCCATTACTTCCGATTGGACCGAGGCCGCCGTCGATACCGACCCGCTCGGGCTCGACCCCGCGCTCACCTTCACACCCGGCCCATCCGACCACAAGGTCAACGACTTCAACACCGCCGACAACGAAGACTCGGTCCAGCACAGGCTCATCGGCACCTCCGCGCCGGCCTTCGCCGCGACAACCCTGGCCGGCAAGTCGATCTCGCTCAGCGACGTGAAGGGGCGCGTCGTGCTGCTGCAGTTCTGGTCCAGCGCAGAGCCCGCCAGCACGGCCGCGCTGACGATCTTCAACAGCATGGACATCGTCTACCGGCCCAAGGGGGTCGCCTTCCTCGGCGTCAACCACGACCACGCCACCATGACCACGCAGTCGCGCATCATCGCGACGGCGAAGGGAGCCGCCTTCCCGCAGGTGGCCGACCCCGAGAAGACCATCACCAACGCCTACCGCGTTGCGCTGGTCCCCTGCACCATCCTCATCGACAAAGAGGGCGTCATCCGCTCGATCTCTCAGGGCTTTGACGGCCCCGCCCAGATCGAGATCGCCGCGAAGCTCGACAAACTCCTCGCAGGCGAGCCGCTCCCTGTGACGGTCGCGCCCGCCCCCTTCACGCCGCCCGCCCAACTCAAGCCGGCCAAGCCCGCAGAGCCGGCAGCGCCCGCGACGCCCCCCGCGACACCCGTGGAAGAACCGAAGAAGCCCTGAGCAGGCG
>JAUXUZ010000219.1 GCA_030680655.1 Phycisphaerales bacterium | reverse complement strand
CCGCCCCCCCCGCTCCCCGCACCCTCCACCCAATAAACGCACCCCTGCTGCTTCTGACCGCCGAGCACATCCGCATCAAACGCCGCGGCGTCCGCCCGCACCGCATACGCGTTGAGCTCAAAGCGATCCTCTTCGCTCTTGATCGAGTCGCGCAGCACCCGCAGCCGCCCCGACAATGACTTGAGCGCGTTCACCATGTCGTCGGCCGGCTCGAGCAGGTCGGGCGAGGCGATCCGCCCATTCCGCAGCGTGCCGGAGCGAGCGAGGCGGAGCAGCCCCTCAAAGAACGCGCGCGATGCGCGGTGTGCGTGCGCCACACCCTGCACGCAGTTGTCCAGCAGATCGTGGGCGTTGCCGCCACCCTCCTGCGCCACCGCCGCGAACGCGCCTTGGTTCAAGTACCCGCGCTGGGTGTGGGCGTTGTAGAGCGTGCCGAGGTACCGCTCGATCCGGCTCTCGGTGAGCGAGAGGCCGAAGTGGTCGCTGGCGACATCCTCCAGCGTGTGCGCCTCGTCGAGGATCACGTGCTGGTACGGCGGCAGGAAGCCGGCGTTCTCGCCTTGGCTCCGCAGCTTCAAGTCGGCGAAGAAGACCGCGTGGTTGCACACCAGCAGGTTTCCCTTCTCCATCTCACGCCGCGCCTTCTGGTAGAAGCACGTCTGATACGTCGGGCACTTGCGCCCCATGCAGTTGTCGGTATCGCTCTGCACGCGGTCCCACACGCCGTACCGCTCAAGCTGCGGCAGCGAACTCAGCGTGCCATCGGCCGTCGTCTCGACCCACTCCTGGATCGTCTTGAGGCTCCGCTGCTCCGCGCCGTAGTCAAACAGCCGGTCGCTCCGCTCACCCGCAAGCTTCAGCCGCCGGCGCGACACGTAGTTGCCGCGTCCCTTCACCAGCACCGGGCTCAGCTCGACGGTCGTCTTCGGATCAAGCCCCCACGCCGCGCCGTTCCCCAGCGTGTCCTGCAGCAGCGGGATGTCCTTGCGCAGCAGCTGCTCCTGCAAGTTGATGGTGTGCGTCGCGATCACCACCTTCTCACCGTTGGCGATGCACCGCAGGATCGCCGGCACCAGGTACGCGTAGCTCTTGCCAACCCCCGTCCCCGCCTCAGCAATCAGAATCCCCTTCGCCGCCAGCGTCTGCGACACCGCCTTCGCCATCGCAAGTTGCTCCTCGCGCGGCTCGTAGCCGCTACCGAGGAACTTCGCCACAGCACCATTCTCGCCCAGGATCTCCCGCGTCAGATCGCGCAAGCACCGAGGATAGGGAACCGCCGACGCGCATCCGCGTCCGCCTGCCCTTCAGGCCGCTTCAGCGGCCTTGCTTGCTCGTAGGCCACCGCTTCAGCGGTGGTCAGCAAACGCCGCAACACACAGTCGTTTTCTGTATTTCCATCTAGCCCGTTTCAACGGGCTTCCATCTTCGCGGCTTCAGCCATGTGAATGACCCCAAAGCCCGTTGAAACGGGCTGAGAAAAACAAGGGAAACAGGAGGTTGGCCCCGTCCCTCGAACCACGCCTGAAGGCGTGGCCTACAAGCAAGCAAGCCCGCTGAAGCGGGCTTTGGAAACTGTCGCCTCGCTCCACTTCGCTGCGATGTCCACTCCCGCACTCGATGCACACCCCACGCCACTACTACTCCTTCAGCATCTTCAACGTCTCTTCACCAAGCGCAATCCCCCGCTCCACCGACGGTCGCGCACGCGGAAAGTGCTTCACAATCAACCGCAGGGCGTGCAGCCCACCTTCCAGCGTCATCCGCATGAACTGCCCGCTCGGAACGTCGAACTGCTTTTTGCCGACCAGCCGCAACTCCACGTGCGACCGCTCCCATCCGGCGTACCGCAGTTCCAGCGCCCCTCCCCACTCATACCTGCGCGACGCCGGCTCCCCGGTCTCCAGCAGTTCCCGACACGACTCGATGATCCCCTCCCACAAATACGCAAGCTCAGTGTTGTAAAGGTCTCCCATGTAGACCTTGCCGTCGACCGTGAATTCGATCGCCCCGATGATGATCGACGGACCCTTGTGCACGCGGTACAGCTCCTCGATCGGGCGGAAGCCCCGGGTGTGCATAGTGAAAGTTGCAACGTTGAACTGAACCGCCTCCACCGGCATACGCGCTGCTCCTGGATCCCCCTCCGTCCTCTCCGCGCTCCTCCGTACCTCCGCGTTCCTGCCTCCCGCTCACTCAGCCTTCGGGCTCAGGCGCCGGCGGCGCCAGCATGATCCCGCCCAGCGGGTTGTGCTTCGGCTCCCCATCTTTCCGCGGATACAGGTTCGGCGTCTTGCTCGGCTTGTCAAGGATCACGATCTTCCCCGTCGGCGTCTCGCGGATCTCGATCAGCCGGGCGCCCAGCGCGCCGATCGCACTGAAGGCGTTCTTGATGATCCCCTCGTTCTCGTTCTGCACCACGCGCACGAACGCGCCGTTGGCGTGCGCCACCTCCGCCTCCGCCTTCGCCCCCTTGATCGCCGCGACGATCCCGCCCTGCTTGCACAGCGGGATCATCAGCTCCGCGACGACATTAAACGGCCCCACCGCGCGGCTGATCACCGCGTCGTACTTCTCGCGGTGGTTCGCCTTGTCCTGCCCCACACCCTCGGCCCGCTTGTTGAGCACCTTGACATTCGTGAGCCCCAGCTCCGCCGCAGTCTGCCCCAGGAACGTCGCCTTCTTCCCCGTGGGCTCAAGCAGCACAAACCGCAGGTGCGGCATCGAGATCGCCAGCGGCAGCCCCGGCACCCCTCCGCCGCTCCCCACGTCGATCACCTGCGAGCCCTCGGGCAGTTCGCTCAGCACCGGCAGCAGTGTGAGCGAATCGAGGATGTGACGCGTCCAGGCCGCGGCCGGGTCGGTGATCGCCGTGAGGTTGGTGGTCTTGTTGGCTTCCAGCAGCAGCGCGAGGTACAACCCCAGCTTTTCGGGCTCGCCGGGCTCTAATTCAATGCCCAATTCAGCCAGTGCGGGGAGAAACTCGGCGGGGGGTTGGAGCGCTTCAGCCACAACCCAGCGTATTCACGGCAATGGCCGGGCACCGTGCAGCCCGCCCGCCCAAGGCACCTGTACCATCCGCACACCGGCCGACAGCCCGTGCGCATCCTCAGGAGCAACCAATGCACCGCTTTGCCTCGATCCTGGCCCTCACCGCCGCCGCGGCGGTCTGCAGCGCCGACCAGACGATCCGTGAGATCCCCGTCGAAGGCGGCGCGACGATCCGCGTCACGCTCTCAACACCCGACGGCGCCAACCTCAAGGACCCGATCCCGGTCGTCATCGTTTTCCCGCCTGGGAACCAGACCTCCAAAATGGAGGGCGCCGCCCGCGCGATGTTCCATGACGAGTGCCTCAAGCGCGGCTGGGCGCTGGCCACACCGCTCCCCCCGGAAGGAACGCTCTTTTTTCAGAAGCCCGAACTCTTCCGGGCGCTGGCGAGCGACCTGGACAAGGCCGTCGTACCCGAGGGCGGCAAGTACCACGCCGCCGGAAGCAGCAACGGCGGCCGCTCGGCGCTCGCCTTCGCCCTCGAACTCCCCGCACGCACCGCGAGCGTCGCCGCGTTCCCCGGCGCGTTCTTCAGCCCACCGCCCGAGGCCGAGACCACCGAGAAGCTCAAGGGCATCCCCATCCGCCTCTGGGTCGGTGGTGACGACACCGTCGCCTGGAACGACGCCAGCAAAGCGATCGAGGCCTACGCCAAGAAGACCAACGGCGCCGTGGACGCCACGCTCACCATCGTCCCCGGCCAAGGGCACGTCATCCGCTCGCTTTCCGCCGCGATGGTCCTCGATGAGCTCGACAAGGCCCGCAACGGCAAAGGCACCATGCTCAGACCAAACCTCGATGCGCTCGCCACACTCGACGCCCTTCACTCCGCGGCGAGCAAGTCCGACTTTGACGCCTACTTCGCTCTCTACACACCCGACGCGGTCTTCATTGGGACCGACGCGGCCGAGCGTTGGACAATCGACGAGTTCAAGGCGTATGCGCGGCCGCACTTTCAGAAGGGCCCGGGCAAGGGGGGCTGGACCTACACCCCGCGCCCCGGCACCCGCCACGTGACGATCGACCCATCCACCACCCTCGCGTTCTTTGATGAGCTGCTCGACAACGAAAATTACGGGACGACCCGAGGCACCGGGGTGCTCCGTAAAGTCGGCGAAGGTGAAGCGGCCCGGTGGATGGTCGTGCAGTACTCGCTGTCGATCCCCATCCCCAACCCGATCGCCAAG
The DNA here is from genome assembly GCA_030680655.1 of Phycisphaerales bacterium. Taxonomy (GTDB): domain Bacteria; phylum Planctomycetota; class Phycisphaerae; order Phycisphaerales; family UBA1924; genus JAJTGZ01. The sequence goes on along the minus strand of JAUXUZ010000219.1, from coordinate 605 downwards.
CGCGTCGCCGCGATGGTGAAGACGGAAGAAGCGAAGAAGTAGCCGCGCGCAGCGCCCTGGCGGGCACGGTCACAGCAGCGCCAGCGGATCCACATCCACCGCCGTGTGGGCGTCGCTGATCAGCAACCCCTGCACCCGCACGGTCCCGAGCACCCGCTGCAGCACCGCTCGCCCGTCGGCCAGCAGTTCCACCGCGATGCGGTGGTGATCGCCGATCCGCGAGATGGGGCACGGCATCGGCCCAGTCAGCACCACGCGTTCACCCAGCGCCACCGCCGCCGCCAGCAGACCCTTGGCGATCCGCGCTGCGGCGTTCTCCGCCTCCTTGAGCACCTCGTGGCGGCAGACGATCCGCGCCATCCGCGAGATCGGCGGCAGGCCCGCCGCGGCCCGGTGCCCGAGTTCGATTCCCGCGAAGCGCACGTAGTCGTGGCGTGCCGCCAGCACGATCGAAGGCTCCCGGGGGTTGTTCGTCTGAACCACAACGTGCCCGGCGTGCTCGCCGCGCCCGGCCCTGCCGGCCACCTGGGCGACGAGTTGGAACGTCCGCTCCGCCGCCCGGAAGTCGGGCATCGACAAGCTGGTATCGGCGCTGATCACCCCAA
>JAUXUZ010000212.1 GCA_030680655.1 Phycisphaerales bacterium | reverse complement strand
CATCGCCTCCGACTCACACAGCTTGACCACGATCTGTTCCGCCGAATGCCTTGTCCGCTTCATCGTCAAGAGTCTCCTGGGCCGCACCGGGGCCCGTCGGGACTCTCATAGTTGCTGGATCAGGATTTGGGGGGCAGGTCACCCCCGCGCGGCGTAGTCGGCAAGCTCGGGCACCGCCGAGGCCGGCACCTGGCATCCGGCCTCTTCCAGCCAGATGGACAGTGCTTTCGCGCTGTCCCCCTCTGCCCCTTCCCGTGCCCGGACCACCGCAACGTCGAGCGTGCCGACTCGTTCTCTCTTGAGGACCTCCACGCCCGTGTCCCCGATCGCCCCCCCGGTAGCGCCCCGCGTCTTCGCCAGGGCCGGTAGGAACATGGCCACCGCCAAGACAAAGCCGATCACGATCCACAGCACAGTAAGCACAGCACGGGTGCCGACCGACGCGGTCTGGTTCAGACGGAGGCTCACGCCTGCAACGAGCACGAAGAGCGACACAAAGAGCATCAGCCACCCCAGCCCGAGGTGGGTGTGCTGCAACAGGCGCGGCTGAGTGATCGTTCGGGCCGTGTCGAACGCGCCTTGGGTAGTCGTGTACAACTCGGGTACGGCGGGCACCGGCACCACCCACGCCAACTGCTCGCCCTTGATGCCGGATACGTCAGCCCGGGTGCGGATCGCCAGCACCTGGACGCCATCCTTGAAACAGATGATCGCTTCCTGATCGACCATCGGCACCACCGCCGTTGCGGCTCGGAAGACCTTGCCGTCTGCTAGCGCCGCCGGAGCGAACAAACACACCAGAATCGCAGCGAACCAGCACCCCGTCGCGACACCACGCACGAGCTTCATGCACGACGATACGGACAAGAGTGAGCGGGTGATGCGACCAGGCGAAGGTTGACCTGCACGGTCACCCGCGGACTTGCAGGAAGCAAAAATGAAAAGACCCCGACCAGGTTTACCTGATCGGGGTCAAATTCCGGCGACGACCTACTTTCCCGCTAAGCAGTATCATCGGCGGCAGAGGCTTAACTGCTGTGTTCGGGATGGGAACAGGTGTTTCCCTCTGCCTATGGTCACCGAAAAACCCGGGCGCCGCTCTCGCGACGACCGGACGTTTGTCCGGAAAATTGATGGATGGCCGGTCGCGTACCCCACAGCGTGGGAGCGTGACCGTCGAATCGAAGCTCGAAACCGAGAGCTCCGAAGTAAATCGTGTACTGAATCTTCGTTTGCCAACCCGCCTAGGCATAAGCCTTCGGCATGAGGTTGGCGTGATCATCGACCGTTAGTAACGCTCCGCTGAGGGCATCTCTGCCCTTGCACGCGCGTCCTATCAACCTGGTGGTCTTCCAGGGGTCTCAAGCAAGCCTAGTTTTGAGGGGGGCTTCCCGCTTAGATGCTTTCAGCGGTTATCCCTGCCGTACGTAGCTACCCAGCGATGGACTTAGCAGTCCAGCTGGATCACCAGGGGTACGTCCAACCCAATCCTCTCGTACTAAAGTTGACTCCTCTCA
>JAUXUZ010000211.1 GCA_030680655.1 Phycisphaerales bacterium | reverse complement strand
CGCGGGCTCGGGCAGGCGCGGCAGCAGCGGAGCGGGGTCGATCATCGGCTGACGCTGGGCCCACGCGCCGACGAACGCGACCGCCGCGGCGGAGCGTTGCCCGTCGGACATCGGCTCAACGCGCAGCGAACGGGCGTTGGTGTTGAGGGCGCTGATGCGACCGAAGGCTTTGTCGGGGGCCGCGCGAAGGCGGAGCACCAGGCGACCCTCGCTGGCGGCGGCGATGAGCTGCTCGGGCGCGATGGCCGGCAGCGGGGCGGCCTTGGCGATCACCGGCTCGGCGGGCGCGGCGTCGGCGGCGGTCGGCGTCTCGGTCGCGGGCTTGACGGCGACATCAATCGGCGCGCGCTCGGGCTCGCCCGGTGTGCCGGTGTTGTTCAACGTGGGCTTGGTCGCTGTGTTGTGGGCGAGGTCGGTTGGGGATGATCCACCGGTGTGGTCGCCAGCGAGCGGGCCGGGTGGCGCCACGATGGGGCGCTTGCCGGGGATCAGCATCAGCACGCCGCCGGCGATCAGCAGCACGGCGGCCGCGGCGGCGAGTGGAGCGCCCGTCCGCAGCGTGAACCACGGGCGGCGCGCGGGGAGGTAGGTTGAGATGGGGAGCGCATCGACGCTGGCGGTGGCCTCGGTGCGGGCCAGGCCCACCAGGGCCTCGCGCTCCAGGATCGCTTCGACGCGGTCGAGCAGGTCATCGGGAGCGCAGACGGGCGCGAGCGAGGCGAGCGTGTCGCGGTCGGCGCGCATCAGCGCGGCGAGTTCGGCCAGGCGCGGGTCGGTGGCGAGCGATTCGCGCAGGCGGGCGGCGCGTTCGGCGGGGAGGGGCGTGCCCTCGATCAGCGCCAGCAGGTCCGACTCGTCGATCCCGCCGGGGAGGCCGCTGGCGTGCTGATCGTTCGGGTTGGGGGGGAGGGAGGTCACGTTCGGGGCTTGGCCTTGCTGAGTTGCTCGCAGGCCTCGCGGAGGGCGAGGCGTGCACGGAAAATGCGGCTCTTTATGGTGCCGACTGGCACATCCAAGACCTGGGCGATCTGCTGGTAGTCGAGCCCCTTGGCGTCGCGCAGGACCAGCAGGGCCCGCTGCTCCGGATCGATGGTTGCCAACGCGGCGGTGACCATCATCCGGGTCTGCTCGTGTGAGACGCGTTCAACCGGGTTTGGTTCCCGATGGGCCAACAGGTCGCCCAGCGTTACGCCACCCCCGTTTCCTGAGCCCGAACCGGGCCCGCCCCCCGAACCGCGACCAGACGACCCGCCGACGGGGGCGTCGAGGCTGCCGTGGCGGCGCAGCTTCTGGGACCGCAGGTGGCTGAGGCAGACGTTCATCGTCACGCGGATCATCCACGTGCTGAGCTTGGCCGAGCCGTCAAAGGTCGAGAGCCCCTGGATGATCTTGACCAGCGCATCCTGCGTCAAATCAGTGGCGGTCTGGCGCGACTTGGGCGAGTCACCGATGACGCGCAGGCAGACGCCGTAGAGCCGGTCCTGGTAGCGGGTGAGCAGCTCGTGCCAGGCGCGCGGCTCGCCGGCTCGGATGGCCGCGACCAGGCGCAGGTCGTGCAGATCGTCGGCCGTCGCGAGCGCGGGGAGGGCTGGCGCAGCGTGACGCGGCGTGGGCGGGTCGGTGGGTTGGTGCGGAGCAGCGGGCATCCGGGTAGATGGTAACGACTCCGCCGCGCGGCTGAATGCGGTGCGCAGTACGACTTCGGTGGGGTGCTACGAAGAGCCCCAGCGCGGGCCGGGGCTTGGATTACTCATTTCGAGTTTCGCTCAGTTGCCGCCGGGCGGTGCCGGGAGGGCGTCGAGCATCTGCTGCAACTGACTGCGTCGCGGGCCGGGGGGTTCGCTGGCAATCATCTGTTGCAGAACGGCGCGGATGCCCACAGTGCGGTCCGCCGCAGGCTCCGGACCACCGCCTTGCATCATGCTCTGTCCGCCGCCACCGGCATCCCCGCCCACCATGCCGTTGCCAGAACCGACACCCTCGCCAACGGGCGGCGGCGAATCGCCTGAGCAGTTCGTATAAACGGTTGCGCAGAGTGCGGCCAACACTGCCGGGTCCGCACCAGCGCGGAAAAAGAGGTCAATGAAGACGATCCAGTCGTTGTTGTCGAAAAGGCCGTCACTCTTCTCTTCCCCTCCCACTGCGCCAACGTCTGCCCGTGGGTCCTGCTCAAAGAAGAGGTCGATGAATGCGACGAAGTCGTTGTTGTCCAGCACACCGTCGCTGCCGATGACACCGCCCACCATGCCCACATCCGGGCAATTGCTGTAAAGCCTGATGTACCATGTGAACGGGGTCGGCTGTGCGAGCGTGCTTTCGGGCTCAACGCCTGCGATTGTGAAGGTTGAACACAAGAGCGAGTTGGTCGGCTCTCGGGGTGGCGAGTCGGTCGCGTCACTCACCGGGTCGTGCAGTGTCACCTTGTACACACCGGGCCGAGTTGGCTGCAGGCACCGCGGCCCCAGCAGAAGGTCACAGTTCTCGATCCGATAGTCAAAGAAATTATTGCCGGTCGCGCCGCTCACTGGGTCGCGCAGGTCGAGCTTCTTCCAGATGAGTTCGCCGTTCACCCGGACACGCTCCCAGATGGTCACTGGGAGGTCGGGGTAGGTGATCGCGGAGGGCGTGCCGACACTCTGCGCGAGGGGCCCATAGAACCTCAATCGGATCGGCGGCAATACCGGGCCGCCCCACTCGTCCTGTGACAGGTCTGTGGTCCCGTTCAACAGCGGCCACCTCGCCACCCAGACATGCGCCGGAAGATAGTGATACGAGTAAGGGTCGTTCGGTTGGGCATAGACGTCAAGCGTCGGGGAACTGTCATCGCGGTGCAAGTAGTATGGATAGACCCCAACAGCGCCGCCCATCCTCAGTTCCACCCGGTTCAGCAATCCGCTCAACACCCACGAGTGGCGCCGGTACGTCGGCGGGTACATCGGCACCAGCGGCGGCTGCGTCGGCAGCACCATGCCCAGCGGATCGTGGAACACATCTAGGACGATGTCGGGCTGAGGGTTGGTCGCAATCGGCGCACTTGGGGCGAGCGTGATCATCCGCGCCGGCTCAACCCACGGGTCGCCCACGCGCACGAACCCGGTCCACGCCCGCAGCGGGTCGCTGTAGATCGGCGACTCTGGATCAAGCGAGTCCCATTCCGACGGGCCCGGCAAAGCGTTCGGATCGTGCGCGAGGTTGATCAACACCCCTGCCGTCTGTTCAAACCGCTGAACGTCCTGATAGAGAACCTCGTTTGGATTCTCAACATCTGGCCATTGCTTGTAGAACACCCCGGCATACACCGCCCCCTTCTGACCTGCCCCCCAAATCCTGATCCAGCAACTATGAGAGTCCCGACGGGCCCCGGTGCGGCCCAGGAGACTCTTGACGATGAAGCGGACAAGGCATTCGGCGGAACAGATCGTGGTCAAGCTGTGTGAGTCGGAGGCGATG
>JAUXUZ010000209.1 GCA_030680655.1 Phycisphaerales bacterium | reverse complement strand
GACAAAGTGGAGCAGGTAGTCGGGCCCGCCGGCCTTGCTGCCGATGCCGCTCATGCCGAAGCCGCCGAAGGGGTGGCGGGCGACCAGCGCGCCGGTGATGCCGCGGTTGAGATACAGGTTGCCGACGCGGAACTCGCGTTTGGCCTGCTCAAGGTGGGACGGCTTGCGCGAGTAGACGCCGCCGGTGAGCTTGTACGGCACGCTGTTGGCAATCCGCAGGGCGTCGTCGAAGTCCTTCGCGTGCAAGATCGCCAGCACCGGCCCGAAGATCTCCTCGCGGGCGAGTTCGTGCGCTTCGGGCACTTCCCACACGATCGTCGGGGCGACGAACGCGCCGGGGCCACCCGTGGGCAGGTTCGCGGGCAGCGGGAGCGAGAAGCTGGGCAGCCCGTCCTTCTTCGCCCGATCGATGAAGCCGTTGATCTTCGCCGCGGCCTGCGCGTCGATGACCGGGCCGATGTCGGTGCCGGGTTTGGTCTGGTCGCCGATCGTCAGAGCGCGGGTCGCCTCCACGAGGCGCTCGCGAAAGTGCGTGATCGCTGGGCCCTTGGGTCCGGCGGGGTCAACCACGATCAGGCGCGAAGCGGCGGAGCACTTCTGGCCCTGGAAGCCAAAGGCCGAGTGGCGGACGGCGAGGACGGCCTCATCGGGGTCAGCGCTGGTGTCGATGATCACGGCGTTCTTGCCGCCCATCTCGCAGACGACGTGCTTGACGTGGGTGAGCGCAGAAGCACCGGTCGGAGACACGGTGCCACCCGAGAACGGCGAGAGCGGGGCCGCGGCGTGGAGGATGTCGAGGCCCACATCGCGGCTGCCGGTGAAGGCGATGAGCGACACGCGCGGGTCGCGGACGAGCGCTGCGCCGGTCGTCTCGCCGGGGGCGGCGCAGAACTGAAGCACTTGGGCAGGATGGAAACCTGCCCCACGCGATGCTTCGCTCAGGGCTTGCTGCAGGATGTCGTACATCAACTTCGCGATGCCGGGCGTCTGCTCGGCGGGCTTGACGATCACCGTGTTGCCCGTGACCAGCGCGGCGACGGTCATGCCGCAGCAGATCGCCAGCGGGAAGTTCCACGGGGCGATGACGACCGCGACCCCTCGCGGCTGGTAGAAGGCCTCGTCAAGCTCGCCGATGAAGCGGCCGATCCGCTGGCGCTCGAAGAGCCTTGCCGCCTGGCGGGCGTAGTAGTCGCAGAAGTCGATCGCTTCGCAGGTGTCGGCGTCGGCCTCGCGCCAAGTTTTGCCCGACTCCTTGATCATCACGGCCGAGAGCTCGTCGCGCCGCTCGCGCATGAACTCTGCTGCGCGCGTCAGCACGTTGCACCGAACGATGTGGTCGGTGTCGCGCCACGCCGCGAACGCGGCCTGCGCCCGCTTCACCACCTCCGCTGCCTGCTCGGGCGTCTGGTCGTTGGCCACCTGCGGTACCTGGGCTTTGGCGATGGCCGAGGCGTAGGCCTCGCGCACGGCCTTGTTCGAGAAGTCGCGGAACGCCTCGTTGAAGAACGGACGGCCGTCCCCCACTTTCGCGTGCGCATCGGAGAGGCGGTGTCGCTCGGGTGCCTTCTCGACCGACGCCGCGGAGGGCTCGGCGGTCTGGATGGTGTTTGCGTCACCGGTGGTTGCCGGGTCGGCGTTGAGGCCCTTGCCGGGCGCGGCGATCGGCGAGTCGTGCGGGCTTGCGAGGAGGCGGGCCGGGTCGGCGTTATCGAGGAAGCCGGCCTTGAGCCAGCTCTCGTTGCTGGTGTTTTCGAGCAGGCGGCGGACGAGGTAGGCCATGCCGGGGATCATCTGCCCGACAGGGACGTACTCGCGGATGCGCAGGCCCATGTCGGCGGCGGCGTACTTGAGCTGGTCGGCCATGCCGTGGAGCATCTGCAGCTCGACGGCGTTTCGGGGCAGGCCCTTGGCGTCGGCGGCGGCGAGCGCGGCGGCGATCGAGCGGGCGTTGTGCGAGCCGAGGGCGAGTTTGACGCCCTGCTCTCCGGCTTTGCGTGGCGATGAGTCGAGGAAGATCGAGGCCATCTGCTCAAAGCACGCGTCGGTCTGCCGCTTGGTGGGCCAGACGGGGCAGGGCCAGCCGCGCTGCTCGGCGTTGATCGTCTCGTAATCCCAGTACGCGCCCTTGACCAGCCGCACGGTAACGACACGGCCGGTGCGTTTGGCCCATTCGCAGACGCGGCGTGCATCGTCGGGGCCGGTCTTGAGGTAGGCCTGCATCGCCAGCCCGGCCTGGAAGTCAACTTTCTCGCAGCAGCGGAAGAAGAGCTCGAGGTTGAGGTCCTTGAGGGCGAACTGCTCAACATCGAAGTTGACGAACACACCCCTGGCCTTGGCGGCCTGCAGGATCGGCACCAGGCGCGTCATCAGGTCGTTGATCGACCCGTCGGTGTCGATCGGGTCGCACCTTGCCGAGAGCGAGCTGATCTTGACGCTGACGTTTGTCCGCGGGACGATGCCGACGTGGTCCGACTCAAGGCGTGCGTTGGCCGGCCATGAAGCGACCTGCCCCGGGAGGTTGTTGATCAGATCGAGGTACTTGTCGCGGTAGGCGTCGGCTTCCGCGTCGGAGACGCAGGCTTCGCCCAGCAGGTCGACCGAGAACGCGATGCCGTCGCTCCAGAGGCTCTTGAGGTTTGGCAGGGCGCTGGCCGCGTCGGTGCCGGCGATGAACTTGCCGGCCATGCCCTCGATCTGGCCGCGGATTGTCTTGACTGCGACACCCTTGGCGAGTTTGCCGGCGGCGAGGGCGGTGGCGATCACGCCGGGGACGGTCACGCCCGGCTGCGAGAGGTAGTCTTGAAGGTGGTCGTAGATGTCGTCGGTATCGTGCAGGACGGGGAAGGCGTCGACGAAGCGGAACATCTGCACCTTGAAGTTGTGGTCCTTCATGCTCCAGTTCATCAGGGCGTCGGAGTAGAACGCGCCGGAAAGGACGCCGCTCTTGTGGTTGCGGGCCCGCTCGAGCAGTTCGGTGCCGATCGCCAGCACGCGTGCCTCTTCCGACGGCGACGAAGCCTGCCCTGGCAGGGCCGATCCGTTGGCCTGCGGGGTTCTGACAGCGGCGGGACGGGCGGTCGCCGGGGGAGTTTTCTTGCCGAACCAGGCCATGGGTTACCTTCCTTGGAGCGGGTGACGGCGAGTGTATCGCGGGCGATTCTCAAGCGGCGAAACCGACCGGTTTCCGCGCTAGCGTTGAAGGCTTGGCACCTCAGCCTTCCATCGCGACGGTTGGCAACTTCGACGGCGTTCACTCTGGCCACAGGGCCTTGGTTGCCGCCGCGTTGGAGCCGGTTCGCCTCGGGCAC
>JAUXUZ010000206.1 GCA_030680655.1 Phycisphaerales bacterium | reverse complement strand
CGCTGATCCACGCCGCGACCATGGTGACGGCGGGCGTCTACCTCGTCGCCCGGTTCCTGCCGTTCTACCAGTGCTCGGAGATCGCGCTGCCGATCGTCGCCTGGGGCGGCGCGTTGACGGCGCTGCTGGCGGCGACCATCGGTATGGCGCAGTTCGACATCAAGCGCATCATGGCCTATTCGACGGTGAGCCAGCTCGGCTACATGTTCGCCGGGCTGGGCGTGCTGAACGCGAGCTTTGAGCCCAACGCCGCCGCGGGCGCGGCCTTCCACGTCTTCACCCACGCCTTCTTCAAGGCGACGCTCTTCCTGGCGTGCGGCGCTGTCATGCACGGCTTCGCCGGGCAGCTTGACCTTCGCAAGCTCAGCGGCCTGATCAAGGTGCCGGGTTGGAAGATCGTCAGCATCGCGATGCTGATCGGGTGCCTCAACCTGGCGGGCTTCCCGTTCACGGCGGGCTTCTTCAGCAAGGACATGATCCTGGCCAACGCCTTCTCCAACGGGCACCTGCAGATCATCGGCTGGATCCTGCTGCTGACCGCCGGCCTGACGGCGTACTACACCTTCCGCGTCTTCTTCCGGGTGTTCGTCGGGCCGGTGGAGTACCACCCCGGCGACGAGGTGCACGCCTCGCACGGTGACGACGGGCACGGGCACGGCGACCACGCGCACGCAGATCACGGGCACGGCGACGCGCACGCGGCGAAGGCGGGCGACCACGGGCACGACTTCCACCCCCACGCGCCGGGGTGGGCGATCAACACGGTGCTCGCGGCGCTGGCGGTCTGCTCCCTCGCGGCGGCGGGGCTCTACTACATCCACTGGGCCGACGGGCTGATCGGCATGTCGGCAACGGCAGTGATCGCCCACGCCCCCACCGAGCACGCCCACGCCACGCTCTTTGGCCAGGACCCCCACAAGATCATGTACTACGTCTCGGGCGTGGTGGGCGCGGTGGGCATCCTCGTCGCCTTCCTGCTGCACTACGTGGGGCGCAAGACGGCCGCGACCAGCGCCGCCGACCGGTTCATCATCCCCGGCATCACCAGCGCTGCGCAGCACAAGTGGTACGTCGACGAGTTCTACAACTGGATCGTCCGGCGCCCGCTGCTGGTGCTGGCCCACATCTTCTACCTGATCGACAAACTGCTGATCGACGGGATGGTCGATCTCGTCGGTGCGCTGCCGCGCAGCGCGGGCACGGGCCTGCGCCCGGCCCAGTCGGGCGTGATGCACGGGTACGCCGTGAGCATGGCCTGCGGCATCGCGATCCTCGCCGTCGTGGCGCTCTTCCTTCTGAACTGACCCTCTCCCCGTCCCCCCCCTCCCCGCCCCGCCCCTTCCGCACCGATCAGCCGCCTCCCGCGACGCTCCCCTCGCGCTGACACGACTTCCGCCTCGGAGACGACATGGACTTCCTGTTGATCCTGATCCTGATCCCCCTGATCGCCGCGGCGCTGGTGCCGTTTGTTCCGCGCAAGAGCGCGGCCTACCCGATCGCGCTGGCGGGCACGCTGCTGTCGGCCGCGGTGGGCGTTGTCGCCTATTTCCAGCACGACTGGCTGACCCCCTCGGCCAAGTCCGACGCGTTCGCCCAGTCGATCGCGTGGATGCCGAAGATGGGCCTCACGTTCTCGCTGGGAGTCAACTCCGTCAGCGGCCTGCTGATCGCCCTGACGCTGCTGCTGGGCCCGATCTGCGTGATCGCCAGCCGCACGGCCATCACCGAGCGTGTCCGCACGTACTACTTCTGGCTGTTGGTGCTGCAGGCGGCGATGGTGGGCGTGTTCGCGGCGCGCGACCTGGTGCTGTTTTACATCTTCTTTGAGTTCACGCTGATCCCGATGTTCGTGCTGATCGGGGTCTACGGCTCGACCAACCGGCGTGCCGCCTCGGTCAAGTTCTTCATGTACACCTTCACCGGCAGTGTGGTGGCGCTGGCGGGGCTGGTCTACGTCGCCTTCCAGCACGCCGCGGCCCACAAGGGTGTGTGGACGTTCGACATCGACGCGCTGGCGATCACGGCCCGTGGGATGAGCTTCACCGAGCAGTGCTGGGTGTTCGCGGCCATGATGGCCGGCTTCGCGGTCAAGGTCCCGATCTTCCCGCTGCACACGTGGCTGCCGCTGGCCCACACCGAGGCGCCAACGGCCGGCTCGGTGCTGCTGGCGGGCGTGCTGCTGAAGCTGGGGACGTACGCGATCTACTCGTTCGTGCTGCCGTTTGTGCCGGCGGCGGCGTTCCACTTTGCGCCGTTGATCGCCACGCTGGCGGTTGTGGGGATCATCGCGGTGGGCCTTGTCTGCTGGGTGCAGCGCGACGTGAAGAAGCTGGTGGCGTACTCGTCGGTTGCGCACCTTGGGTTCTGCATGCTGGGCATGTTCGCGCTGAACATCACCGGGCTCAAGGGCTCGGTGCTCTACATGATCAACCACGGCCTGAGCACGGGGGCGATCTTCCTCTGCATCGGCATGATGTACGAGCGTTACCACACCCGCTCGATGGACGAGATCGGCGGCCTTGCCAAGAAGATGCCCGTGTGGGCCAGCTTCATGGTCTTCTTCGCCATGGCCAGCGTGGGCCTGCCGATGCTCAACGGGTTTGTCAGCGAGTTCCTGTGCCTGATGGGCGCCTGGCAGGCGAGCGACGCGTGGGCCGCGTCGGGCCTGGCTTTCGGCACCCCCGGCGTGCTCGGGCCGCGCTTCGCGGTGGTCGCGGGCACGGGCATGATCATCGCGGCGATCTACACGCTCTATATGGTGGGCAAGGTTGTCTGGGGCCCGCTCCGCACGCCCGGCGGCGACCACGGGCACGGCGACCACGGCGCAGGGGTGCATGGTGCAGGGGCGCACGGCGCGCTGCCGGCCGACCTTTCGGCGCGCGAGATCGGCGTGCTGATCCCGCTGGCGGCCTGCTGCCTGCTGCTTGGCCTCTACCCCAAGCCCTTCCTCAGCGCCATCGACGCATCGACCCGTCAGACCGTGGCCGTTGTCGCGGGCGGGCACGCCGCCCATGTCTCGCAGTCGCTCACGGCCCAGCGTGTTCTCCCCGCCAGCGCCGCGACCGCTGAGCCCGTCAAGCAGGTGACCCAGTGATCGACAAACTCCACGGCCTCTACCCCGAGATGCTCCTGTTCCTGGCGACGTGCACCGTGCTGGTGATCGGGCTGTCGCGCTCGATGAAGCTGCGGCGCATGGCCGGGCCAATCTGCACGCTGGCGCTGGTCGGCGCGGGCGTGCTGGCCTACACCACCGGGCCCGGCTCGGTCTCCGACTCGGCCGTTCGGAACCTGGCGGTGTACGGCAAGCTCATCACCGCCGCCGTCGGGCTGCTGCTGTCGCTGCTGCTGCTGGGCGTTGTAGACCGCGACTACGAGGATCAGGTCGCGACCGGGCGGGCGCCGTTCGACGCGGCCCGCTCCATCCGCGCCGAGTTCTGGGCGTTCTTCCTCTTCTCGATCACCGGGCTCATGCTCTGCGCCGGCAGCGAGGACCTCATCTGGCTCTTCCTGGCCCTCGAGCTGACCAGCCTGCCCACGTACGTCATGGTCACCGTCAGCACGCCGCGCGAGCGCTCGATGGAGAGCGGCGTCAAGTACTTCTTCCTCGGTGCGCTGGGCGCGGCGGTCTTCCTCTTCGGGTTCGCCTTCATCTACGGCGGCACCGGCTCCACCGACTTCAGGCAGATCACCGAGAGCCTGCGGGCCCAGAGCGCCTCTCCCGAGGGCATCAACCCCGTCGCGATGACCGGGCTCATCCTCAGCGTGCTGGGGCTCTGCTTCAAGATCGCGGCCGTCCCCATGCACGGGTACGTCGCCGATGTGTACCAGGGCGCGCACGCCTCGGTCTCGGCCATGCTGGCGTTTGTTCCCAAGGCCGCGGGGTTCTTCGCGCTCATCCTGCTCATGGGGTGCGTCGGCTGGGGCGCTGACGGCAACGGCATGCTCCCCAGCCCGCTCAGCGAGCTGATCGCCCTGATCGCCGTGCTCACCATGACCGTCGGCAACGTGCTGGCGCTGCTGCAGACCTCGATCAAGCGCATGCTGGCGTACTCGTCGATCGCCCACAGCGGGTACATGCTCGTGGGCCTGGTCGCCGGTCCCGGCGGAGCGGGCGAGAGCATCACCCGCAGCGGCATCGCGGCCATGCTCTTCTACCTGCTGGTCTACGGCATCACCTCCGTCGGCGCGTTCGCCGTTCCCGCGGCGCTTGAGCGCCGTGCGCCAGACGGCCACCTCGACGAGCCCGACGCGATCGAGGACCTCCGCGGCCTGCGCAACAGCCACCCGACCCTGGCGTGGGTGCTGGCGCTGAGCGCCCTTGGCCTGATGGGCTTCCCCCCGCTAGTCGGCTTCTTCGCCAAGCTGCCGCTGTTCACCTCGGCGTGGTCGTCGCACAACACCGTGCTGCTGCTGGTGCTGGCGGTGAACTCGGCGATCGGCGCTGTCTACTACCTGCGGCTGGTCAACGTCGCGCTGATCTCAAGCACCGACACGCCCTCGAGTTTCACCGCCACGCCCTTCCGCTCGCGCGCGTTCGCGGGGTACATCGCCGCAGCCGCACTGGTGGTAATGGCGGTGATCCCGATGACCGACCCGGCCGCCGTCGCCGGGCGGTACTTCCCGATCGCGGGCAAGCTCGCCGTGCCGTCTGCCCCAGCGCCAACCCCGGCCCCGACGCCTGCGCCGGCGGTCGCCGAGCCGGTCGCCGCTGGCGAACAGGCGGGCTGAGGGTTCAAGCCGGTGCGATGGGCACAACCGCGCGCCCGCTGAGCACCTCGAAGCCCACGCCGTAGGCCGGGCCCAGTACTTCGGGGCGAAGGACATCGGTGGGGGGGCCGCTGGCAAGCAGCGCCCCGGTGTGATCCAGCAGCACCGCCAGGTCTGTATAACGCAGCGCCAGCGTGAGGTCGTGGAGCACGACACCCACGGCCACACCCTGCGCGGCCATCTCCCGCAGCATCGAGAGCGCTTCGAGCGCGTGGCGCGGGTCCATCGCGCTCACCGGCTCATCGGCCAGGAGCGTGCGTCCGAGCGGGCATGGCGCGGTGACCGCGTCGCCCGTGTCGAGCTGGCACATCGCCCGGGCCAGGGCCACACGCTGCTGCTGCCCGGCCGAGAGCGTCTCGAACAGGCGGTCGGCCGCTCGCGCAACGCCGGTCCGCTCCATCGCGCGTTCAACGGCCGTGCCCGAAGCGCCGACGGCGTGCCGCCCGAGTTCGACCACCCGCCGCACCGTCATCGGCCCCGCCAGCGACGACCGCTGCCCGATGTACGCAACCGCCGCGGCCCGGCGCCACACCGGCACCGAGGCCAGGTCAGTGCCGCCGAGGCGCACGTGCCCGGCCGTTGGCGTCAGCGTCCCCAGCAGCAGGCGCAGCAGCGTGCTCTTGCCAGCCCCGTTGGGCCCCAGCAGCGTCGTGACTTTCCCCGGCGGCAGGTCCAGGCTCACGCCGCGCACGACGTCGCCGCGGTCTGACCGCGGGCCCGGGTAGGCGAAATGGAGGCCGGTTGCGGTCAGCACGCTCGATCCTAGCGGGAGTTTCCCGCCCCCCGGCACTGTCTGACCGCACCTTTCCTCCTATCCTCTCGTTCACATGTCCACGATCAACACCGTTGCGGTTGCTGGGGGTACAGGCTTTGTCGGCAGGCGGATTGTCGCGGCTCTTTTGAGCCGTGGATACGCCGTCCGCGTGCTCGCGCGTGATGCGCAGGACGCCGCGGCCCGCCTCGGCCCGGCCAACGCGCTCAAGATCATCGAGGGTGACGTGCTCGACCGGGACGCCCCGGCGCGTCTGGTTGAGGGCGCACAGGCGGTGATCAACCTCGTCGGCATCATCCGCGAGAAGCGCCAGCCCGGCCGGCGCCCGCAGACCTTCCAGGGCATGCACGTTGACGCCACCGGCGCGCTGCTGCAGGCCACCGGCGACGCGGGCATCCGGCGTTACGTTCACATGAGCGCCCTGGGCGTCGCCCCCGACGCAAAGGCCGAGTACGCGCGCACCAAGTATGAGGCCGAGCAGATCGTGCGCCGCACCGGGCTGGACTGGACCATCTTCCGCCCCTCGCTGATCCACGGGGCCGATGGTGAGTTTGTGGCCATGGCGCGCCGCCTGGCGGCGGGCGACGTGCCCCCGTTCTTCTTCATCCCGTTCTTTGCCCGTTTCACAGACCACACCGAGGAGAACGTCTGGCTCCCCCGGCTGACGCTCGACCCCGCGGAGCTTGCGCCGGTGCTGGTTGACGACGTCGCGACGGTGTTCTGCGAGTCGCTCTCGCGCCCGCAGACGATCGGCGAGGTGTACAACCTCGTCGGCTCCGAGACGCTGAACTGGCGCCAGCTGATGGAGCACCTCCGCGACCACCTGCCCCACACCGACCACGGCCTCCCCGTGCTGCCCGTCCCTGCGCAGCACGGCGCGCTGATCGCCAAGGGCGCGACCGCCTTCGGCCTCGGCGGGCTGCTCCCCTTCGACGAGGGCCAGGCCCACATGGCCGCGCTCGACTCCACCGCCGACCTTCACAAGCTCCGCGCCCACTTCGGCATCGAGCCCGCACCCTTCCGCTCCGCCGTCGAGGGCTACTCGGCGCAGGTCCCCGTCACCGCCTGACGCGGCCTCCCTTCACTTTGACTGGTTGCTAACAGACTATGCCCGGACCCTTCACACGCCGCGTTCTCGAGCACCTCGCCCACGAGTCGTACGCGCCCGAGACCACTGCCCAGATGGCCGCCGCACTCTCGGTGCCGGCCGACGCGATGGACGACTTCCGCACGGACCTTGCTGATCTTGTCACCATTGGCAAGCTGGTCATGACGCCCGAGGGGAAGATCGGGCTCCCGAGCCTGCCCGACGAGGTCACCGGCTACTTCCGCAAGAACGCCAAGGGGTTCGGCTTCGTCATCCCCGACCGCAAGCACAAAGAGGGCGACGTCTACATCGCCAAGGAGGACGTCGCCGACGCCCTCAGCGGCGACACCGTCAAGGCCCGCGTCTACCGCCAGCGTCGCGGCGGCGACGAGGTCATCCGCGGCGTGATCACCGAGGTCGTCTCGCGCAAGCGCTCGCAGTTCTCCGGCGAGCTGCGCAAGCAGGGCGCTCAGTGGCTGGTCTACCCAGACGGGCGCGAGCTGCGCGACCCGGTCGTTGTGCGCGACCCACAGGCCAAGAACGCCTTCGAGGGGCACAAGGTCATCGTTGAGATCACCGCTTACCCCGAGGGTGACTTCCTCCCCGAGGGCGTGATCACTAAGGTGCTCGGCGAGGCGGGCCGCCCCGACGTTGAGACCCAGGCGACCATCGAGGCCTTCAACCTGCCAAAGGAGTTCCCGCAGGCCTGTATCGATCAGGCACGCGAGGCCAACGAGCGGTTCAACGAGCTGGTGAAGAAGGTCGAGGACGAGGGCTTCAAGGACCGCGAGGACCTGCGCGGCGGCTTCATCCTCACCATCGACCCGCCCGACGCCAAGGACTACGACGACGCCATCAGCATCGAGCGGCTCGAGAACGGCGGGTGGAAGCTGGGCGTGCACATCGCCGATGTTGCGCACTTCATCCCCGTCGGCTCGGCGCTCGACCTTGAGGCGAAGAAGCGCGGCAACTCCTGCTACCTGCCGCGCCTGGTCATCCCGATGATCCCCGAGGTTCTCAGCAACGGCATCTGCTCGCTCCAGGAGGGCGTGCCGCGCTTCTGCAAGAGCACCTTCCACCTCTACGACAAGCACGGCGGGCTCAGCAAGAGCGGCGTGAGCCAGACGCTCATCCAGAGCCGCAAGCGGCTGACGTACCTCGAGGCGCAGGCCCTGATTGACGGCGACTTCACCGAGGCGCGCAAGCACGCCAAGACCGACCCCAAGTACACCGACGAGCTCGTCGGCCTCCTCAAAGAGATGGACGCGTGCGCCAAGGCGATCCGCGTCCGGCGGCGTGCCGCGGGCATGATCCACCTGGACCTTCCGCAGGTGCAGCTGGTCTACGACGATCAGGGGCGCGTGGTCGACGCCGCGCCAGAGGACGACGCGTTCACGCACACGCTGATCGAGATGTTCATGGTGGAGGCCAACGAGGTGGTCGCGCGGCTGTTCACGCGCCTCAAGGTGCCGCACATCCGGCGCATCCACCCCGAGCCGCCGCCGGGCGACGTGGACAACTTCCGCGACAGCGTCAAGGTCGCCGGGTTCTCGCTGCCGAAGAACCCCACGCGCATGGAGCTGCAGAAGATCCTCGACGCGACCAAGGGCACGCCCACCGGCCCGGCGGTGCACTTTGCCATTTTGCGGACGCTGACCCGCGCCGAGTACTCCCCCGCGCCGGTTGGGCACTACGCGCTGGCGTCAGACGCCTACTCGCACTTCACCAGCCCGATCCGCCGCTACGCCGACCTCACCATCCACCGCGAGATCGCCGAGTTCCTCAAGCACACCAAGAACGGCTCGAACCCGCCGCGCGACGACGAGGCACAGATCGCGCTGGGCGAGAAGATGAAGGAGTCGAAGAACTGCCCATCGTTCGAGGAGCTGGAGCAGATCGGCAAGGCCATCACGATGACTGAGCAGAACGCCGCCGGCGCTGAGGAGCACCTGCGCACGTTCCTGGTTATGCAGCTGCTCTCTGGGCACGTGGGCGAGCCTTACCAGGCGATCATTACCGGCGTGACCAACAACGGCATCTTCGTCAAGCTCGACAAGTACCTCGTCGAGGGGCTCGTCAAGTCTGCCGACCTGCCCGCGGGCCTCACCAAGGACGGACGCATGGTCGCCGGCGCCTGGCGCATCGACCAGCGCAGCGGCGCGCTGGTCAACGCCAACACCGGTCGCAGCTTCGCCGCCGGCGAGCGCGTCACCGTCATCATCGCCAAGGTCGATCTGTCGCTCCGCCAGATGGAGCTGACCATCGCCGACGACGGCGCCCGCGACAAGGGCAAGGCAAAGGCCCTCTACGACAAAAAGGGGCAGGTCGTCGGCGGCGCAGAAGTGGGGGGCGGCGCCCTCAACCTCAACTGGGATGCCATCAAGAACGGCGGCAAGACCGGCGCCCAGGCCCGCGACCAGCGCTCCAAGCAACGCGACCGCAACAAGAAGCAGCACCGGCGGGATAAGGACTGAGGCCCTCTGAATAGGTCCGATTGGGTGTATTGGGCGCATAGGACTTATGGAATAGGCCTTGCACGTTTGGATATTGTCAGGTAGACTTCCTCCGTGCTCGCGTCGCTCCACGTCGACTTGAACTCGTTCTTCGCCTCGGTCGAGCAGCAGCTCCGGCCCGAGCTGCGCGGGCGGCCGGTGGCGGTGGTGCCGATGATGGACGTCGACTCCACCTTCGTGCTCGCGGCCAGTTACGAAGCGAAAGCCCACGGCGTGAAGACCGGCACGCGCGTGGCCGACGCGAAGCACATGTGCCCGGGGCTGGTCTTCGCCCAGAGCCGGTCGGCCGAGTATGTGCGTGCCCACAACGATGTGATGAGGGCCGTCGACACCGTCTGGCCGGTGCACAGGGTGTGGTCGATCGACGAGTTTGAGTGCCGGCTGACCGGGCCGCAGCGCGAGCCCGAGGCCGCGCTCGATGTTGCCCGCCGGATCAAGGTGGCGGTGCGGGCGCTGGCGGGTGAGTGCCTGCGCTGCTCCATCGGCATCGGGCCCAGCCAGCTGATCGCCAAGCTGGGGACGGACCTGATGAAGCCCGACGGCCTGGTGATGATGCAGAAGCACGAGCTGCCTGCGCGCCTCTTCCCACTGAAGCTGACGGAGATGGCGGGCATCGGCAAGCAGACCGAGAAGCGGCTGCTGATGCACCGGATCACGACGTTCGAGCAGCTCGCCGCGCTCTCGCCGCCGCAGTTCCAGAAAGTCTGGGGGAGCATCGACGGGCTGCGGTTCTACAACGCGATCCACGGGCTCGACTACGCGCAGGCGAAAACCGTCCGCCGCACGATCGGGCACGAGCACGTGCTGGCGCCCGCGCTCCGCAACGCGCAGGGTGCGCGGGGCGTGCTGGTGCGACTGCTGCACAAGGCGACGTGGCGGGCCCGGTCGGAGGGGTACGTCGCCACTCGCTTGCACGTGTGGGGGCGCTCAGACGCCAACCCCTCGCAGAGCTGGGAGGCCGATGTTGAGCTCGCCCCGCCGACGAACCAGCTGCTCTTTTGCCTCAACACCATGCTCGCGCTGTGGGACCGCTGGCCCAAGGCGCGTTCGTTCGGCAACCCGATGAAGGTGGGCGTGACCCTGGCGGGGCTGGAGCCGATCGGCAGCACAACCGGCTCGCTCTTTGAGCCGGCGGCGGCACGCCCGCTCTCGGCGCTCGACACAGCACTGGACAAGATCAACGACAAGTTCGGGCGCGACACCGTCTACGCCGGCGGCATGCACGGCTCGCGCAAGGCCTCGGCCCCGCCCATCGCCTTCAGCCGCGTGCCGACGATGGACGAGTTCGCCAAGCCCAAGAAGAAGTAGTTGCGCGTCCGGTCCTTTGAGGACTCACGCGCGGAGCCACTCCCACCCGAACCCCGCGGGGGGCGGCATTACCTCCGGCCGGTCGTTGATCAACCCCACCAGCCACTCAAACGCGTCCACCAGCCGCGGCCCCGGCCGGTTGAAGAACTGGTTTCCATCCACCACCGCCACCTTGCCGTTCTGCACCGCCGGCAGCGCATCCCACCATCCTTCGCGCCGGGCACGTTCACGCAATTCCTGGGCATCGACGCGCGCCAGCGCCAGCGTCCGCCCGCACGGGGCGATCACCAGCACCTCCGGGCGGCTCGCCACCAGCATCGCGGGCGTCACGACGCGGCTCTTGCCGGCGGCGCGCTGGGTCTGGCCG
>JAUXUZ010000205.1 GCA_030680655.1 Phycisphaerales bacterium | reverse complement strand
GACAACAACGACTTCATCGTGTTCATCGACAACTTCTTCACCAACCTGCCGTAGCGGCGGGCCGCCAACCGCGAACGGCCGGCCGGCGCATCATCCAGCCCCGCCAGACTAAACTCCGCCCATGAGCAAGACCTGTCGCGTGGGCGGTGTGACGATCGGCGCCGGGAACGCCAGGCCCCTCGCGGTGATCGCCGGGCCCTGCATGCTCGAGAGCAAAGAACTGGGCCTGACTGTCGGGCGCACCGCGCGCGACGCGTGCATCAAGCACGGTCTGGCCTACATCTTCAAGGCCAGCTTCGACAAGGCGAACCGCTCGTCGATGCACTCTGCACGCGGACCGGGCCTTGAGAAGGGCCTGGCGTGGATCGGCCAGATCCGCGCTGAGCTGGGCGTCCCCGCGACAACCGACGTGCACGAGATCGACCAGGCCGAACCGGCGGCCCGCGCCGTTGACCTGCTGCAGGTCCCCGCGTTTCTCTGCCGCCAGACCGACCTGCTGGTAGCGGTGGGGCGCGCCGCGGCCAAGCACGGGCGCGCCGTCAACGTCAAGAAGGGCCAGTTCATGTCGCCCGGCGAGATGGCCGGCGCGGTGAAGAAGCTCCGCGAGGCCGGGTGCGACAACATCATGCTCACCGAGCGCGGCACGTTCTTCGGCTACGGCCGGCTCGTCAACGACTTCATCGGCGTGGCCGACATGATGGAGCTCGGCGGCGCAGAGGCCGTCCCCGTCTGCTTCGACTGCACCCACAGCACCCAGCACCCAGGGCAGGATGTCGGCGCTTCGGGCGGAGCGGTAACCGGCGGCCGCCGCGACCGCGCTCCGACGCTGGCGCTGGCCGAGACGGCGATCGGCGTGCACGCGCTCTTCATCGAGGCGCACCCCAACCCGCCCAAGGCGATGAGCGACGCGGCGACGCAGATCTATCTGGAGCAGTTGCCGGATGTGTTGCGGCGAGTGGCCGCGGTGCGGGGTGCGGTTGCGGGGTGAGAGCCGAGTGCTGAGTGCAGAGTGCAGAGTGCTGAGTGCTGAGTGGGGGGAGCGATCGCAAACCTTCGGCCCCGGCGGGGCCACAAGTGCGTTGCCGTGGGGGGGCGGCGTGAGCCCACGGACGCCGCCCCCTTCGTGCAGCTCCTGAGCCCTGGAAGGGCGTCACTGCGCTCGGCCTTGCCTGAGGTGCGGCAGCGTCGATGGGACAACTTGCGGGTTGCCAAAGAGCCGCGCGTGTGGGGGCGGTGGGGCAGAAGAGGATTGAAACACGGAGCTCACGGAGGGCACGGAGGGGGAGGCATGGGAAGTGAGACTTGAGACGTGGGATGGCAGACGCGAGAGGTGAGACGTGAGACGTGAGACGTGAGTAGAGAGGCAGGGGACGGGGGACTTGAGGCGTGGGGCCTGCTGGGGCGGCTGGGCTGGGATTGGGGGTGGGTGTGGCCTTTCCTAAGACCAAGCCGCCCCCCGGCGAGTTCGGGGGCAGTATACACTAAAACCGAACGACGTGCAAGGGTTTTGTTTGGTTTTTGATCCGATTTTGGGCGATTTCGTGCGGCGGGTTGTCGATGCGGGGCGAATGATCGATAGACATGGTGCCTATCGATCATGGAAATTGCCGTCTATGATCGATAGCAGAGTGCCTATCGATCATGATCTGGAACTGGGAACAACCCGACTGGCCTCACTTCACCTGGGACGCGACGCGTCTGGAGCGGGCCGAGCGGGCGTTTTTGCTGGCCGCGGGATCGCTTCAAGGAACGGTCAAGCATCTTCCTGAAACCGATCGGACGCAGCTGAGCATCGAGTCGATGAGCAGCGAGGCGGTCACGACCTCTGCCATTGAGGGCGAGACGCTCAGCCGCGAGAGCGTGCAGTCGTCCATCCGCCGCCGGCTTGGTCTCGCCGACGCCGCCTCACCGCGGCGGGCGAAGCCATCTGAAGATGGCATCGGCGAGTTGATGATCGACCTGTACCAGCGGTTCGCTGAGCCGCTGGATCACGACACGCTCTTTCGCTGGCACCGCATGCTGACTGCGGGGCGCACCGATCTTGCGGATGTGGGCCGTTACCGCACGCACGAGGGTCCGATGCAGATCGTCTCCGCCGGGTCCACCGAGCCGGACGTGCGCTTTGAGGCGCCACCATCGGCGCGCGTGCCGGCGGAGATGGATCGCTTCGTCGCGTGGTTCAACAGCACTTCTCCTGATGGGAGTCGCCCACTGCCCGCGCTGTGCCGCGCCGGTGTCTCGCACGTGTACTTTGAGAGCGTTCATCCCTTTGAGGACGGCAACGGCCGTATCGGGCGGGCGATCGCGGAGAAGGCGCTCGCGCAGAGCCTTGGTCGCCCGTCGCTGACGGCCATCGCCGCGACGATCCTCCGCTACCGGAGCGAGTATTACCGCTCGCTTGAGGCCGCGAGCAGGCACAATGAACTGACGGGTTGGTTGATGTGGTTCGGCGGCATCACGCTGGAGGCGCAGCAGCGCACGCTGGCGGAGGTTGAGTTTCTGATCGACAAGGCGAGGCTGCTCGACGCGCATCGCGACGGGTTGAACGAGCGGCAGATGGCGGCGCTGCTGCGGATGCTGCGGGAGGGGCCCGACGGGTTCAAAGGCGGGCTCAGCGCCGGCAACTACATCGCGATCACGAAGACCTCAACGCCGACGGCGACGCGCGACCTTGCCGAGATGGTGCGGCTTGGCGTGCTGACCCGGACGGGGGAGCGACGGCACACGCGGTATCACCTGGCGATTCCGCTGCGGGCGGTGCCGCGGATGGTGATCGATGGGGATGGGGGTATTGTTTCGGGCACGGCGACGGTTGGGTAGGGAGTCTGGAGAGGGCTGGATGAGGAGGGGTGCGGTTTTGGTGGAGGGCGCCCGAATGGCCTCCGGGGGGGAGCAAAGGCAGCGAGGCACGCCGACCGGCGAGCGCCTGGTTGCTGGTGCGGGGGGGTGATCGGGGGGCCCTCTGGCGGCCACCACCGCTCTCCGCCGGTCTGCGGCACGGGAGAAAGGGACGAGGGTTGATGCCACCCCGCCGGCAAGTGCTGTCAGGCGGGCGGTGATGACCATTCCCGAAGTTGAAGTCGATGCCGCGGATGGCCATGTTCATCGCGGCCAGCCGCCAGGTCGTGGGGTTGGACTCCTGTCCGTAGACGGAGAGCTGGCCGAGCTTTCCGCTGTGTTCTTCGATGAACTTTTCGGATTGGACGAAGAAGCCGCCGGAGCCCATCGCCGGGTCGTAGATGCGGCCGCTGTAGGGCTCGAGCATCTGGATGATGAGCGAGACGATCGACTTGGGCGTGAAGTACTGGCCGCCCTTCTTGCCTTCGGCGAGGGCGAACTGGCCGAGGAAGTACTCGTAGACGTGGCCGAGGATGTGGGTCAAACGAGGGCTTGCAGAGCTTGCGCTCGGCGGCTTCCAAAGACGAGCGGCGTTGGGCGCGATGGCTGGGCGGGAGTAGCCGCGGGTGGTGCAGCGGTTGCGGCGTGTTTCTGGCTCTTCGTCGGCTCTCCGAGCCGGGAGCGATTGGGGGTGCTGGGACCGGCAGGTGAACCTGCCGGCTGGAAACGTCACTGCGGATGCAGTCTTGCAGACTGCACTCGTGACTTCCGGTTCCACTGCGCTTCGCTTCGTTCCACACGGCCCTGCGGGCGGAGAGGCAAGTGTGAGGGACGCTTGCACCCGCTGAAGCGGATGGCAACGTCAAAGCGGATGCAGTCTTGCAGACTGCACACGTGGCTTCCGGCTCCACTTCGCTTCGCTTTGTTCCACACGGTCCGCTGGGCGAAAAGGAAACGAAAAACCCCGGACGTGGGTCCGGGGTCTTGGTGTTCAGTTCTTACTCACGTCTCGAAGCTCGCGCCTCGCGTCTTACTCAGTTGTTGCTGAGGTAGGACGGCCGTGCGGCCTTGGCGTCGGTGGGGTTGACGTGGACCTTGCGGCCTGCGAAGACCACCATGCCCTCGGCCACGCTGTAGAGCGTGTCGTCCTTGCCGATGCGGACGTTGAAGCCGGGCTTGAACGGCGTGCCGCGCTGGCGGATGATGATCGAGCCAGGCTTGGCCGTCTCGCCGCCGTAGAGCTTGATGCCCAGGTACTGGGGGTTGCTGTCGCGGCCGTTCTTGGTTGAACCCTGACCTTTTTTATGTGCCATGACGAGATCCTCAAAGGGGCTGGGCGGTTTCGACGCCGGCCCGCGGGTGATCGGAATTGGGCCGAGACGATAGGCGGGAAGGCTCAGTTGGTCGAGCCGCGGCCACCAAAGCGGCAAAGGCCAGCCACTCACCGTGTCCTTACAGGAAGCAAACAAATGGCCTGGCAGGTAAATTCAGCAGCGGAGGAGCGTCAGACGGGCTCTCAGCGCATGATCCAGCGAGCGCCCGACGACTCAATCGGGTTGTCGCCGCGGTTGAGCAGATCGCCGGGGTTCGCGAACGTGAGCTGGCGCGTTTTGCGGAGCGTGATGAACACATCCTTGCCGTTCTCGTCCTTC
>JAUXUZ010000198.1 GCA_030680655.1 Phycisphaerales bacterium | reverse complement strand
GTAGTCGATAAAGACGATGAAGTCGTTGTTGTCCAGCGTGCCGTCGGCGCCGGGCGTGCCGCCCTGGCGGCCGATGTCCGCGGGTCCGCACGCGGTGACCACCGTCCGCACCCACAGCAGGGCCTCATCGCGCCCCGTGATGCCGTTGTGGCCCTGGCCCCCGACGTACGTGGTGCCGCCCTCCTTGCGGATGCTCCAGGCGATCGAGGAAGAGAAGCCGATCGGCAGCAGGGCGTGGAGGTTGACCCACGATGCGGGTGTGCCGTTCCAGATACCGGCGCGGTCCTGCGTGCCGAAGCGCGCGTACCCGGCCTGCTCACCACCGCTGACACCCAGCGCGGCAGAGAACGCCGAGCCCGCGGGGTTCAGGTCCACCCATGATGCCGGTGTGCCGCTCCACAGGCCCGCGTGGCGCTGCCCGCCGATGACGGCCCAGCCCACCTGTTGCCCGCCGCCGACGCCCATCCCTTTCGACGAGGTGGCGCTGGGCGGGTGCAGGTCTACCCATGTTCCTGAACTGCCGCCCCAGAGGCCGGCGTGGTCTGCTCCGCTGATCAGGGCGTGCCCGACCTGCTGGCCGCCGCTCACAGCGCGCGCCTCGGAGATGACCGCGCCCGCGGGGTGGAGGTTGATCCACGAGCCCGCCGAGCCGTTCCACAGGCTGGCGCGGGCGGAACCACCGCCGGTCCAGGCCGTGCCGGCCTGCTGGGTGCCGCTGGTGCTGTAGGCGATGGAGGAGGCCATCGTCGGCGGGTGCAGGTCGGTGTGCGAGCCGGAGGTGCCCGTCCAGGTGCTCGCGTGGTCCGCGCTGCCGATGCGGGCGGAGCCCGCCTGCTGCGTGCCGCCCGCGCCATAGATCTGTGACAGCGCAGCGCCGAGGGGATGAACGTCGAGCCAGGAAGCCGCCGTGCCGCTCCACACGAAGGCGTGCGGCACCCCGCCGATGCTGCCGTACCCACCCTGCACCCCCGTGCCCACACCCTGCGCGGTCGAGGCTGTCGCGCCGACGGGATGGAGATTGGTCACGGTCCACTGGGCGAGGGCCACCGCGGCAGACCCACAAAGCGCAGCGCTTGCGGATGCGGTGCGTAGGGCATGGGCTGCGGTCATGGCGGTTCTCCCGGGGAGGCGAGAAGTAGGGGGTCAGCACCCAGCGAAGAATTGATCGATGAAGACGATGAAGTCGTTGTTGTCGAACATGCCATCGACGCCCGGCACGCCGCCCTGCACGCCGCGGTCGGCGAGGGGGTTGGCGGCGAAGAAGTAATTGATAAAGACGATGAAGTCGTTGTTGTCCAGCGTTCCATCAGCGCCGGACACGCCGCCTTGGCGGCCGATGTCCGCCGGCCCGCACGCGGAGTCCAGCGGGCGCTTCCAGAGCAGGGCTTCGTCGCGACCGGTCAGGGTGTTGAAGCCCTGGCCAGCGATGTACGTGTTCACGCCGTCGCTGGAGATGCCCTGCGCAGAGCTACTAGCGAACCCGGCCGGCAGGAAGGCGTGGAGATCGACC